>JAGLEV010000018.1 GCA_023144895.1 Thiotrichaceae bacterium | reverse complement strand
TGGCTCTATTACTTGGAATTGTACTCTTAGTAATGGTCTTAATCCCAAGCATGTACCCTCTAACTGTCGATAACATATTGATATATTGATTAAAAAGCTCATCACTATGGTGGGCTTTTTGTGTTTAGTAGTAAAATATAGGCTGGGTATTATGGTAAAAAATCAAATAGGATTCACACTGATTGAACTAATGATTGTTGTCGCTATTATTGGTATATTAGCCTCTATAGCTATTCCTTCTTACCAAAACTATGTAAAAAAAACCTATGTACTAGAAGGGATTAATTTATCAACTCGTGCAAAAACTGCTATTTGGGACTACTGGAGCGTCACAGGAATATTTCCTTCAAATAATGCATCGGCTGGACTATTAGCAATACAAGGGGATGCTGTCGATAGTGTCACTATTGCCAATAATACAATAACAATAACCTATAATAATAAAGTTCAATCCAATAAAACTATTATTTTACAAGTAAATAATACTGGTGGGTCTTTAGTTTGGGATTGTACAGCAGGATCTTTAAATAATAAATACAGACCTATAAACTGTAGAAACCTTTAAAATAATCAATACCAGCAACTTTCACTCTAATTTAAGGTAAACAACGACAGTAAGTTATTTGATTGAAAACTAGCAAATCATTACTATTTTTAGGTGGTGGAGTCTATAGCGTGAGCGTGAATTACTAAAGAAATACAGACCTATAAACTAGAGAGACCTTTAAATACAACAAGAAACCTTTAGATTCATGAATTCAATTAAAGAAAAACATTTCTACATAATTTTTACATCAATGATTGCATTAATATTTTTGATATTTATTAACTATCTTCCCTTCCCATCCCCAGGAGGTATAGGCTTAATGCTCCCTCCCAATATCACTGTCTGGCTGGTTCTCTCTCTACTAGTCACCCTATCGATTTATAAAATAGTCTTAACGAGTACATTTAAATTATCAAAAATAGCCATTGCTCTATTGGTTACCTTATCTATAATGCTATTGTTAGGAATATTTCAATCAAAAGTGGAAGCAAGAGAGATTACCCTTAGAGTTTTACAGGTCATTGGTTTTCTTTTAGTCTTCATCTCACTAATTCAATATAATATATCAAAGAGAAAAATAAATACTTTATTTTACATCATTGCTTTTTCTGCATTAATACAAATACTCTATGCACTAGCTCAACTGTATCATAACCCTGAAACAACCCCTACTTTTCTTTTACCTTATCTTGGTATAAATTCGCCACCTGTTGGTGCTTTTTTACAAGTTAATATCATGGCAATGTTCTTAGTCACAGCAACTGTCATCGCTATTTATTTGTTTTTACAGCCCTCCTTTAAAATACAAAATCTATTTAAAAAAATACTATTATTGCTTGTTTTCTTAGGGGGCAGTTATTTAATTATGCTGATTAGCTCCAGAGCATCCTTTGTTGCTTTATCTATTGCTATGCCCATTATGATATTTTCTGGATGGCAAAGCATAAAGAACAAAAAAAAATGGGGGGGGGTATTTCTGCTCTGCTTTTTCTTAGGGGGTAGTTTAGGGCTTTTTGCTCCTAACAATAGTGGAGGAATAAATAAAATATTAAATAAAACAACAAATTCAAGAGCACTGGCATGGAAACTCTCCCTCCAAGCCATCAAAGAAAAACCTCTATTGGGCTATGGGCTCGGAGGATTTACCAAAGCCTACTTCGACCAGAATGAAAAGTACACTAAAAACCTGACAGAAAAAGATTACAAGTCAAGCTCTTTTTTCACTCATCCTCATAATGAAATACTTTATTGGTGGGTAGAAAGTGGTATTTTTGCTATTATCACACTATTTTCTTTTATTATTTACTATCTAATCGTTTTATTTAGGAAACCTAAAAAATATGCATTGCAATACATTGCATTACTTGTACCTATAGGTTTTCATACACAAGTATCACTACCTTTTTACCTCTCGACTCTTACCATGCTTCTCTTCATCTTTTTATTAGTCTTACCCATGAGAAGTACAACCGTCAGCTACACTATTTCTCCTAGCTTATATTTTAAGAAATTTATTCTTATTACTTCAGCATTATTATTTCTTTCTTACACTTGGTTTCTCAAAGAAACGGTTTCAGGAACTGAATCACTGGTGAAAATACAAAATAATGACGGTGAACGCTTCTATTTATTGGGTAATCAACTGAATAATCCTTATTGGGGGGATCTTGCTTTAACGCATGCCCATGTGATATCCATGGTCAATGAATATAGTGCTGGCAACAAAGAGAAAGCGTTCAAACATCTTGAATGGATGGAAAAGAAAGTGGAAAAACATGAAGACCCAACCTATTACTTTTTACTATTAAAAGGATATAAGTTACTGGGTGAAGATAAAAAATATGCCGCCCTAGAGACTAGGCTCAGTAATCGCTACCCTAAACCTGCGAGTCTATAAGAATTGTATTAATAATGAATAGAAGCCACTAAATATCCATACTGTCAGACATTTTAGTCTGACAGATAAAAACATTACAACAAATCGTGACGCTTTAACTTAGTACGTAAAGTAGCCCGATTAATACCAAGATATAACGCTGCCTTTGACTGATTACCAAAAGTATATTTCATTGTGCTAGTAAACAATGTTTGCTCTATTTCTTCGATGATTCTACGATAAATATCAGTAGGTAGCTGTGTTGTATGGTATTGTTCTAAATAGTTAATTGTTTTCTCGTGAACAAGGTTACCGAGTAAATTTGCTGATGACTGAGGATTTGGTACACTCATTATTGATTTTCCTTATAAAAATTTCGACAGGAGTCACACACCTATAGGATCACTTGAGGTGCATAACTAATAAGCTTGTCACAGCTCTTTTACGAAATCCCTACTAGCCCACTTTAACCATAGGTAACTTCATACAGCCCACCCCATCGAAAAAGTTCTAACAAGTAGAAAAATTCTTTATTATTATCTGATCTACCACTCGAACCATGAACAAAATGGTCTAATGCATACTGACTGCAAGCTAGGCATGCAATAAGTAGGGTATATGATGAAGATCAATATACTAATGAGTATTGATTAAACTACATCATTCCTGAACATTATCTTAACGAAAAATAGGATAGATAGGATAGGAAGGGGGTTAACAGTTGCTTTCAAAAGATGAAATATCAAGAGTTAAAAGTATTATTATTCAATAAATCCTACTTATTTAGCTTATTTATTAACCATAAAAGATCAATCTATCCACTTGATGCTAGGTAGGAATTTTCACTCCGACAAGAAAGTTAATGAGTGTATTTTAGAGTGCCCTGATAAGCATAATTAATGCCATTACAATCACTATAATTCCAGCAATGAGACGCACTATGGGTTGGGAAATAAAAGCAGATAAAATAGTAGTAGACAGACCAACGGTAATTAAGGTCGGTAAAGTACCTAAACCAAAAAATAACATCACCAATATTCCTTGCAGTACACTACCAGAAGACAAAGCCATGATAAGTAAAGTATAAACTAAACCACAGGGTAACCAGCCCCAAATAAGCCCGACTGAGAATGATTGCCGCATATTTTTTGAGGGAATAAACTGTCGACTAAAGGGCTCTATCCTAGGCCAAATAACACTGCCTATTTTCTCAATATAGCTCAAGCCTTGCCAAATTCCTGTGAGATACAAGCCCAAAGCAAGCATAAATAGTGCAGCAACTATTGATAATATTAATTTTAATTGCTGTAATTCAACAAGGGATAACACCCCTGCACCAAGCCCTCCAACCAAAGCACCTGCCAGCATATAGCTAGCAATGCGTCCTAGGTTGTAACCTAATAAGATCCAAAATTTATTGGATGTTTGAGTAACTGCATCCGATGTAGATAATGACAATATACCAACAATACCACCACACATTCCTACACAGTGGACACCACCTGCTAAGCCCGCTAAAAAAGCCGTAAGATAAATAGAATAATTAGCCCAGTCCAGCATTAATTAACTGACCAGCGAGAATGATACTGACCCCCACTATAGCCTGAAAAAACTTTATCAATCATAGGATGGCTAATCGGCATACCTTGTTGATCTGCTTTGAGATTATTTTCAGCCACATAAGTAATACTTTCTTCATTATCAATCAACACATAATACCAAGGAATATTTTTAGGAGAAAAATTTTGTGTATTTTCAGCATACCATTCATCACTTCCCTCAAAGTGATTATCAACATCAACTACCACTCCTCGAGACTCAAAGTGACGATGATAGATTACTTGACCAATATTAAAATAGGCTGACTGAATACTCATCCTTTAATGATAAGGCTTATTCTTAATAATTCAAGAGCCTAGTACATTAACACCTTGTCAGATGAATCTGATGATCATTATATAACCAGCTATAATGAACTCCAAAGGTTTGCAATCTCAGACAATGAGATTCAACAATCTTCCTCATTTCTAAAACTCCCCAAAAACAATAATAATATCTGGAGATTATTTTGAAGAAAACCTCACTATACCCCCTATTAATCCCTGTCGTAGTGATGCTTAACGCTTGTAGTAGCAACCCACCTGCCGCTACGACTACGACTATGCTTCCTGTATCAACTGAATTAATACCCACAGCAACACATCCTGTTATTGCTCATAAAGCAACCCCAAAACGATTAGTCGCTCATCAACCAAGAAAAGTGAAGCATTATAAAAGACCACAGCAAAAGGTGCAGCATAGAAAGCCTCAATATAGAAAACCTCAACAAGTAAGACGACATGTTCAAGCAAGAAGAGCACAACCTCAAAGAAGACCGCATTACCCTCGTACTGTTCAGCACCAACAACCAAAAAGAGTAATTCGAGTCACTAGAGTTAACCGCCCTAGACCTCAAATAAGACCACGCATTGTACAACAAAAAAATCACAATCGTTCACACAATGAAATGCTGATGATTGGCAATAAAATTTTTAAAAATGAAGCAGGTGGACGTAAAGACCAACTCGTCCATTGGAATCATGGTGAAAATTTTGCTGCGATGGGCATTGGACACTTTACTTGGTATCCTTCAGGGCAAAACCGTCATCAATTTGGTAATACATTCCCGGGCTTATTAAACTACCTAGAGCGCCATGACCAAGAACTACCAAGTTGGCTCAAACTAGCTCAACATACTGGAGCTCCATGGAAAAATCGAAAACAATTAATGCGTGCTAAAGGTTCTTTTAAAGTCACTCAATTAGAAAATCTACTCTATCGCACGAAACACTTACAGGCACAATATATTGTTGAACGGGCTAAGCGAGCCATGCCTCGCCTAGTAAAGAAAACAACGCATCATTTGCGTCCACGTGTTGCACAGAACTTAAATGCAGTGGCTAATACTCCTGGTGGGTGGTATGCACTGGTTGACTATGTAAATTTCAAAGGTGAAGGTTTAAGCCGTCGTGGCGGCTATCGTGGTCAAAACTGGGGGCTGCTTCAAGTGTTAGAAAATATGAACCCTGCTACACCAGGAAATCAAGCACTTCATAACTTTGCTGACTCTGCAATTGCAGTATTAAGACGTCGTGTAAGAAACTCACCACCCCGTCGTAATGAAGCACGTTGGATGAATGGTTGGTCGAAACGTATTAATACTTATCGTTATCCTTTGATATAGAACAATCAGCTTCCTTCAGTATCTTAATGATACTGAAGGTTAAACTACGACTAAATTTTTTCAATACTCATTTCAAAAGATGATAGCATCTGAAAAATATTGTTTATATTTGACTTACCATTAGCTTTTGGAGCTAACCAGTTAATAATTTCTTTATAAGACTCACTCGGTGCACAAACCTTCTCATCAACCACTAACTCTATTCTAAAATCACTACGCCAAGGTGTACGTGCATACTTAAGACCTTTAATAAAAGCAGGTCGTCCCTTATCAACATTCAACTTTTCAATCGTAGTGGTAAACATATCAATCGTATTTTCCAGCCAACGGTCTTCACGTAACCGAGTATAGATCATCACATTATACTTTTGAGGTCTAGAAAGTGCGATATCAATACAACATGGTGTATAAGTTATCTCAGTACGGTCAACCATAAAATCTTCATACACTGCCTTCTGAAAATCTAGGAATAAGGTCAAACTATCTTCCTTTGTTGATAAACACCCTTGCTTGCCTTCTTTTTCCTTACTAAAGGTAAAAATAATATCACCACCACCATCCGTTAAAAAAGCATAAACATAAAACCCTTTCTCTTTTAACTTACAGATAGACCTTTCTAAGGGTGAGTGAAACTTTTCCAACATGGACAATACATTACCACCCCATTCCTCTTTTTGCTCACTACTAACCGCACGAATAAGACGAAACAAAAAATCAAGACGCATACTACGACGTTGCAACGTCACCCCTAACATGACAAATAATTCTTTTTGAAGATTAGACAACATCGTCTTTACTTTTATTCGCCGAGGATCTTCCCTTTCTCGTTTTCGACCATCAATAATTAAAAAAGGCTTAGCAACTTCACGACGTGAGAAAAAAGGTGGGAATTTTTCATCACTTATTTGCTCACCACCTTCTTTAAAAGGCAGCTCTTGATCAGAAGTAAAAGACTGTAAGATACAACGACAAGGTAAACGTACTGCTTGCATTACGATTGCATCATAACGCCCTAAAGTAACCCATGTTGAACTTTTTAATTTTTTTGGTTGCCCTTTTTTACTCATACTAAGAGGAAGCTCATAGCTTGATGCCCAGCGCCCACCAGCCAACACATTAAAGAGAGAAAAACCATTAAGATTATGATTTTTTGAGTCATCCTCTTCAACATCAAAACGCTGACGAAGAGGGTGAGAGACTGGAGGATAATTACTAATGGATAAACGACTTACCATAATATCAGGCACCCAGCTAGGTAAAAACTCTGACTTTAAAACAAAATCACGAATTAATTGTTGTGACTCTACTTGATTACCTAATGTAAAACTTCCCTCATATTCATTCTTAATAGCGACAGGAACATCACCCAATGAAGCTAATAGATGATTATAAAAATCGGTTTTTGAAGAACCTTTAGGGTTTTTTTCACTATTATCTTCATTTTTACCAACACCAATATTTAAATCTCTTCGTATTGATAAAAACTGAATTAAAGCATGAAGCTGACTCTTATTAGCAACCTTCGAGTTAGCCTTATCAATAAGTTCCTTCTTAAGAAGGTCAAGCAGTTCACATAATTTAAAACCTGCTAGCTTTTCAACACGACGCAACACTCTTGTGTCAGTAAATGGAATTAAGCTATAAACAGTATTGATCGTTACTGCACTTAAATTTTTAATTTGATCACACAATAATGTCATATAACCATCATCCAAAAAATCATCACCTTCGGATTCATATTCTTTAACTAAATCAATATGGTAATTATCTTTTTTAACATTGTCTAGCCAGTAATAAAGTGCTTTTGATAACTGATTGTTACCTAAGTCCTCACAAAAATAGCTCACCAAATTAATACATAAAGAAAGACGGTGCTCAGGCGATTCTGCCTCTCTTGCATAAAACTCTAATGCTACTGCAAACAAACCTCGCCCTAACTCCATATCCCAACGTAGACGAGTAAAAAAGTCATTATATTCAGGTTTACCATCCAATATATCAATACTACGAAGAAGCGAAGATTGATAAGGAATATCATACATATGTCTAAATAAGTTATCTGGCTTGTGTAACATTCTTCCAGGCTCAACATGAGGTATTTGTACAGGCTTTACCTCTAAGCCATAGAATTTATGAAAATCTTTGTAACAGCTCTTTATATCCCTTCCTGCTAGTAACTTTGACTTCTTCCTTTTTTGTGCTAGTAGCTCCCGAAATAAATAATCTTGTAAGCGAATATTTAAGCGTCTTGTTGTTCGTGCATACATTCGACGACCTTTCTCACATGAGGACTCTTTCCAGTCATCATGACTACGCTGTTTACGCCAATTTTTACACTCTCTAGTCACAACTGCATTAGAAATAACAGCCGCTAATGAATCCTTTAAATTTACCCATGAATCAGCACGATAACGCCTAACAGGAGGAGAGTAATTGTCTAAAAAATCTAACATCTCTGCACTTACTTTTTCACAGCCCTCAAGAACAACATTATCAATAGAAGAGGCATCCTTATGAATCACCGTTTTCAGCCATACAATAGTTAACTGAATACGCAAATAATTCAATAAAGTATGATCAAAAACAGAAGTTCCTTGGCTTAGGTAATAAACCATTTCAAGACGTGTTTTTCCACTAACTTTTAACTGATTTTCTAACCCATCTGTACTGTGTAATAAAAATAAGGAATATAAATAGCTAATACCTTTTGCTGTTGCAGCTAAAAAGTCACAGGCTAATACCTTAATAATATCTCCTGATTCTTCTTTAAGAAAAGCTAATTGCTCATCCTCTAAAGCATATTCCAATAGTACTCTTTTTAAATTAACTAATAATAAAGTCAAACTATCGCTATTATTAGACAATGTAACGTCATCCAGCCCCCCCATCACATTATCAACAACGGTCTTTGCAATCTCATGAGCAATAAAAGGATGCAGGTCAGGACGATCAGGCGCCCAAAAGCTGGTATTAATATAACCCACATGATGCTGTGATGATTTATCCTTAGGCTTATCCTTACAATAAGTATCAAATAAATAATTAGTTTTATCAAATAAATGCTGGCTTGTTACTGCTGCACTATGTGACCAACCATGCATCATTAAAATACGACTATTCTGAATTTCCTCTGACTCAGAGCCTTTTGATATATCTTTAATAATATGAAGAATATCTCGATGAATATCTTGAGTTCTATTGGAAAGAAAATCCATAAAAATCCCCATTTCTCGACGATGCTCAGTGCTTGGCTGGGGATCACTTGGCATACCAAAATCAATTGCCTGACTAATCTGTTGCTTATTATTACGCAGAATATCAATATAACCGATTGTATTATTAAGAATACTTTGCCTTAGCACCATAAAAGCAGGCTTTTTTAAGAGTTTAGGGTGGTCACTTGAAGATAAAATATCAGCATTCATTGCTGCCTTATAGAGTGCTACTTTGTCCCTTAAAATACGATGTTTTAATAGTTGCAAGGCATACAAAATATAATATTGTACCCGTTGATCTCGTACCCAGTTATCCCCCATCCATAGCTGTCCTACACGATGTTTTACTCTGTTCTTAATCTTATCTCTTTCGGTCTGAGTAGAATCCTTCTCCCCCCTTTTGTTTTTTACATATTCTTGAACAGCAAAATCTGGATAGGGATAACGTATTAACCACTCCTTTATTAAAACAATATCCTCACTAACACCTGAACTATTTTTTAACTTATCACCCCAGTTATCACCAAAAATATGATCCTCTTCATAACGCAAAGGGAGATAAAGCGTTGGTGAACGTAATAAGTAAATAATAGTTTGCTGTAAATGTCTAATCTCCAGAAACAATATATCCAAACGGTCAACTAGATCGATAAAAGATAGTAAATAAATATTATCTTCTGGGTTGTTTTTATAATTATTCATTAATATATAGCCTCATTCAAACGAACTTCTTAAAACAAATACCAGCAGTTTTTGCTAGGTTTTAACAGGATTAGTGATTAATTCTTCTAAGAAAAAGTCAATATTATCCAGCCGCTCCTGTTTTAGTTATAAAGCAAGATAGTTGCAACCTCTTAGCAGCAGAAAACCAAAGCTTTAGACTTCAATCATCATCAATTTATTTTATAAATACTATAAAACGAGAACTGTTAAACATTACCGCCTTAAAGCCTTCTATAATTTGGGTCAGAGGATCAACAGCTTTAACACTCTCCAGATTTATCCCACCAAGTACATCCAATGCACCAATAAAACTAAATAAAGCGACACCACCAATGACTGTTGTTGTTTGCTTTAAGTAATTAATGGCTGAGAGTACTTGTTGGTGTGTAGGAATATTAACCATGTCAGCTAAAACAGCTTGTGGTACTTTTTCTAACTGGGCTTCAAATACACCATCTTCAACCTGTTTACTCAGTTGCTTCAAGAATTCCATTCGACGGTTAAGATAGACTATTGATCCCACAGCCCAGATCATAATGACAAAAATATAGTTATAAGGAAACATGGTCACAAAACCATAATCTTCAGACCCCTTATTAAAAAAATGTTTTAAAACAGGTGTTTCTAAAATAAACATAAGACTCAACCAAATAAGAAGGTACTGAGTCCAAATAGGAGTAAATATAAACCAAAACCAATGACCCTTTCTAATTTGCCCTTCACCATCATGTAATGTGCCTACATTATTAAAGTGACTTGCCCTTGCTTGTTTTTTTGTCGACTCTTCACTGCGTATAAAACGTTTTTTATTATCAAAAAATGTTTCAAAGAAAGCAAAATTTAACAAAACTTCTTGTAGATTTTGAGTTTCTGGTGAAAACTCTGTTGTTTGTCGCACCATAGAGCTTTGCTTATCAGGTTTCCAGTACAGATATTCTTTCTGATTTTTATCTGATTTTTTAATAAAAACCTTATGAGGCACACTAAGAAATAAGTCATAACAAGGACTAGGCCAACATGGCCATATTTTTGTTAGTACAACAGGCATTTTATATTTATCGATATAGTAATAAATACCATGAGTGAACAAAAAATAAAAACTGACCATAACAGGATAAACAGGTATAT
>JAGLEV010000017.1 GCA_023144895.1 Thiotrichaceae bacterium | reverse complement strand
AAAGGAATGAGATAGTAATACAATGGTTGACTACGAATTTTTCCACGCATGAGTGATAAACCATACTTGGTATCCGTTTTATAATAAAATTTCTCATCAACATTAGCACCAGAAGGTACACCATAACCTGGTGGAGGAAAATAGCCTTTAATGCTTTTTTTTTGCTTACTTGAAAGAGGTGCTATACGTAATACAAAGTCTGATCGTACTCGCTTATACCCTTTAAAGAATTGCTTTAATTTCATCCAATATAATGGAAGCCAATATGACACCTTAAAATAAGGACGGAGAAAATCTATACACTCTTTACATGACAAACAAACACCTCCAACAAAGCGAATATTGAATGATAATTTATTGAAAATAAAATCTACTAGGAGAATAGAATATGATGAAAATACAGCTTATCCATTAATCCACTCAATAGCTACTATAATAATAATTTAACCTTATTATTATAGTGTTAAGATTAATAATTAAACACAATCCCAGCTTAAAAAGAATATTTCATGATATGAATATAAGCATTGAGGAGTATAGTTATTCGTTATTCATTCAGAAGAGTCGATAAAACTAATGCCTAACACCCCTTGTCCTTGTCATTCTAAAAAATCTTACACAAGCTGCTGCGAACAACTACATCAAGGCATACCAGCAAAAACAGCAGAACAACTCATGCGCTCACGTTACAGTGCCTATGTATTAAAGCGGGATAACTACCTACAACAATCATGGCATGACAGTACCTGCCCCAATAGCATTGGCTTTGATCCTGACACACAGTGGCTTGGCTTAAGAATTCTCAATACAGCGAAGGGGAAACAGGGTGACACAAGAGGAAGAGTAAAGTTTATTGCTCGTTATAAAATTAATGGCAAAGCTCACCGCTTAGAGGAAGACAGTGAGTTTATTTTTGAAAATGGGCATTGGTATTATGTTAACCCAACATCAAGCTAACAATAGAGACACCGTTAGAGATTTCAGCAGGAGGGTGATACTGTACCATTCTTCTAAAAAGGCAAAGACCACAAAACTTTAGTGTCTGGTATTCACAGCAACTACAGCGGTAATATACTGAGCAACCATTCTGTAATGCGGTTCACAGAAGCAATAGGGTCTTGCTGATAAATAATAAATAATAGCTTTAGGGCTTAGATTCAGCCAGTATCTCAATCTACAAGCCTTTATTATGTCGCTCTCGCAACTCTCTTCGTAAAATTTTACCCACATTACTTTTAGGTAGCTCATCCACAAACTCAATCACTTTAGGACGCTTATACCCAGTCAGCTTTTCACGGCAACACTCTAATATTTCATCTTCAGTCAAACTGGGATCTTTTTTCACCACAAAAACCTTCACAGCTTCACCTGATATTTCATGAGGAATACCAATCACCCCAACCTCAAGCACCTTCTCATTGAGAGAAATAATATCTTCAATTTCATTGGGGTAAACATTAAACCCTGAAACCAGAATCATATCTTTGATACGATCTACAATCTTAACAAAACCCTGTTCATTAATAATAGCAACATCTCCTGTACGCAAGAAACCATCAGCATCCATCACCTCCGCCGTTTCCTTGGGCTTTTGCCAATAGCCTTTCATTACTTGTGGGCCTCGAATCCATAACTCCCCTCGCTCCCCTATACTGGCTTCTTGACTATTTTCATCACGAATAACAATTTCTGTTGACGAGATTGGTAAGCCAATCATGCCATTATAGGCTTCTAAATTAACAGGATTAATCACTGCCGCTGGAGATGTTTCAGTCAAGCCATAAGCTTCAATAATGGGCATTTTGGTTACATCTTGCCATTTTTTAGCAACGGATTGAGTCACTGCCATTCCTCCACCTAAGACAAGAGTCAAAGATGAAAAATCTAACTTATCAAAACCAGAAGTATTTAATAGTGCATTAAATAGAGTATTCACCCCTGTTACTACAGAAAATTTAACAGTCGACAACTGCTTAACCAAAAAGGGTAAATCACGAGGATTAGTGATTAATACATTCGTTGCACCCAGTTTAATGGCGAACATTGCATTAGCAGTCAAAGAAAAGATATGATAAAGCGGTAATGCTGTAATAAAAACGTCACTACTATCAATTCCATCACCCTCAACCCAAACACTGGCTTGTAATAAATTTGCTACCATATTACGTTGTGTTAACACTGCCCCTTTTGCAACACCTGTTGTCCCTCCAGTGTATTGCAAAAAGGCGATATCATCATGCCCCAATTCAGCATCAATATGGGCTACTGTTGAGCCTTGTGCTAAAACTTTCTTATAGGTTGTCGCTTGAGGTAAAGAAAAAGTAGGAACCCCTTTTTTTACATACTTAACGACTGAATTAATAATAAAAGATTTAGGAAAAGAAAAACAATCTCCAATACGTGTAGTAATAATTTCTAGTTCTGGAAAGTCTTCAACAATGGCTTCAAGTGTATGAGCAAAGTTCTCTAAAACAACAATAACCCCTGCTCCAGAATCAGCAAGTTGATGATGTAATTCCCGAGGTGTGTAAAGAGGGTTCGTATTCACAACAATCAGACCCGCTCGCATTGCACCCAGTAATACCACAGGGTATTGCAATAAATTAGGCATCATAATGGCTAAACGATCACCTTTTTTTAATGAAGTATACATACTAAGATAAGCAGCAAAATTTTTACTCTGTTGATCTAATTCCGCATAAGTCATTTTTTGCCCATGATTAATAAAGGCAGTCTTTGAGGAAAAGCGCTCAACACTTTTTTTAAAAACATCTAACAATGAAGAATATTCATTAGCATCAATCACCTCGGGCACATTGTGTTGATAAGATTCCAACCATATCTTTTCCATTATTCACTCCTTTGTTATTGTACGTTTAATATTATCCTTTGGATTTAATATTAATTTAATGAATTAAAAATCCCATTTATAATTTATTGTTATCGAACCATTTTTGATAAAATTAGTATCAAATAATTCATTACGCCCATAATTATTATATTGCATATTAACGGTTTGTGAGCGCCAATCATTATAGCCAAAATTATAAGACCAACCAGGGTCACCACCCTTTAGCCCTTGACTTACTCCTACTCGAACAAACCAACTTTCTTTAGGCGACCACTGCAAACCAGCGCCTACTGAAGGATCTCCTTTAATCGGCATATCCAAGGAGCCAGAAAGCCCGAGTTTTAATGCTGATAGTGTCTTTGATTTCACACCATAACCAATACTTGCAGTCGCTTTATCCCACGCCAAGCCTTCGCCCAGTTTAATAGGACCATAGTTATTAATCTGATAAGACACCTTACCAGGATGCCAGTCACTATAACCGATCCCCCAAGAGTAACTGAACGGATCATCCTGTTTCCCTAATTGATAATTTGCAGAACTTCGTACAAACCAATAACTCTCTTTTATCGGTGTCCAGTTTGCTGCTACACCTAATGTTGTTGCCTTGGATTGTAATGAGTGATTCACGTAAAAAGCCCCTCCAATACGATATTTCGTTTTTTTAATGCTAATAAGTGAAGGTGCTACTTTGGCATTCTTAGCAATGATTCCTGTCGGCATGAGTTTTGCTCTACGAGGCTTAGAGTGAGGTTTTAATTTTATGGGTGTAAGAATTCCTATTGGCAAATCATGAAGACTCAAATCTAATGTTGATAGCACTCTTGGCGAATCTTTGAAAAACTGCTCCATATCAGCAATCGTTAATCCTATGGGTGACAATCTTTTTTTCACCAATATCCTAGGCTGCTTTATTTGGGTTATTTTTTTGGGGTTAGTCTTAACAGTCATAACTCTGGGCTTGAATTTTACCGCTTGCACTTTACTTTTTACAATAGGCTTGAACTTCGGTTTGGGTTTGGGTTTTATACGCTGTACTTTACTTTTTACAATGAGCTTATTCTTTAAATTAATTTTTTCTTTCTTAATTTTTTTTATTATAGAAACCTTCGGCTGAAGAACAGGCGTTGTGACACCTGTAGAACCAGAATCTCCTAACTTACCCTTCACACCGAGTACAACCTCTTTTTTAGGCTTTTTAGGTGGCTTAATTGCTATCACAGTAGCATAACAAGCTTTTGGCCATTGATAGGGGTAGCTCTTACGCGTTTCTGGCTTAGCAACAAGGCTAACAGAGTGCCGTCGAAATTGAGGGTTCTTTTTATAAAATAATTCTCCAGTATCAGGGTGAGGAAAACAATGTTTACGATAAAGCCGATGAAAAAAAATAGCTAAGGCTCTATCACCTAGTACAGGATTTTTTAGCATATCGGGCACATAACCTACAGGTTTGCCCAAAAAACCTAAAGTAGCAAACCCTTCCCAGCCAGCAGGTGAACGATAAGTCACAAGATAAGGCTTTAAGGTCTGCTCTTTTACTTCAATATCATAAAACTCTCCACCACGATAAACATGACAATAATTCCACTGTAGAAAAGTTCGTTCCACCTGATGACGCAATGTAGGATAGCGTTTAATTGTATTAACCAAGGTGTCTAATAGAATATCAAAAGAACCTGCGGCTAGGCTCTTCTTTGAAGAAGAATCAAGCTCATCACTCGGGAAATTATATTTTGGAATCCCAATTTCCCATAATGATTTTAATACTTGTTCTGCTTTACTCTTTGTCGTTGCACAACGCAAATCATGAGCATAATCAATCAACTGACTTTTCTCAGCCACGCATAATAAAGGAATAAAAGAAAGAATCAGGGCAATAGAGACAGAATGAAAAATAGACATGAGATAAGCTAAATTCTAGCCAACAGCCTTTTGTAAATACTGAATAGCAATCGAAAACTCATCGACTTCTTGATTTAATAACCCTCCTAACACGGTTTTATCTAAGGTATCAGGATTATCCATTGCATCGATTGCAATTTGCTCTATTTGACGACTATACTCACCGAGCTTCTCAACTCCTAAAGTATTAGCACTTGATTTAAAAGTATGAGCTGCCACCATCAATGCCTGATGATCTCCTGTAGCAAAAGCAAGTTGCATTTGCTCAACCTGACTAGCACCTTCCTGACTAAAGGTATTCACTAGCTCAGACATTAAGTCTCCCATAATTTCAGCTAAAGTAAAATAAACTGACTCATTAAATGTTTGATATTCCATTATGATTGTGGCTTTTTTGATTATTTAAGTTATTTAAAAAGAGCTAATGATTTAATAGTCGTCCACCATCAACAGGAATAACATGTCCCGTGATATAGTTGGCTCGGTTAATCAAGAACTCAATCGCATAGGCAATATCTTCTGCACTGCCTTGTCGTTTCAATGCCGTCTTACTCAGCATTGCTTGCTGTGCCGTATCAGTCATATCATCTTCTGGCCACATAATCGCACCAGGTGCCACGCCATTAACCCGAACATTAGGACCTAGCTCACGAGCTAAAGATTGCGTTAGCATCAATAACCCCGCCTTAGCAGCACTATACACAGGATAAGATTTTAATGGTCTAAATCCATGAATATCAATCATATTGACAATACAACCCTGTGTTTCAGCTAAGGCATCAGCCACTGTTTGAGCTAGAAAAAATGGTGCTTTCAAATTAGAGCAATGTAAATTATCCCACTGTTCTTCTGTTACCGTGCCTAACTTTGTAGGGAAAAAGCTAGAAGCATTATTGATTAACACATCCAATTGTCCAAACTCATTGAGTACTGCTTTGAGTAAATCTTCCAAGCCATCGATATCACATAAATCAGCCTGTATTGCTATTGCTGAAACACTACGTTGTGTATTAAGCTCTGCGACTAATGCCAAGGCATCGGTGGATGAATTGCGATAATGAATTGCTATATTAAAGCCTTGTTCATGTAAATATCGAGCGACGGTTGCACCTATCCGTCGCGCTGCACCTGTGATTAGAACTGTTCTTGCCTGTAAATTAACCATATTACGTTACCTTTCTGACTGCGCGCTGAATGTTGTGAAAATGTTAACACAATAGTATTCCCTATAAATTTCAAAGAATCAGTCATCAGTCATCAAAAAATGGCTGGATTTTCTCAAGAATTAAGTCAGCAAAGGGATTTCATTTTACTCGTTTTTAACTCTTTTTAAGACCTTTCAAAGGAACAATCAATGTCTAAAATAGCAAATACTCCAAAACCTCCTTATTATGCTGTCATATTTACTTCGCATAGAACAGATGGAGATAAAGGATATGGAGAAATGGCAGATAAAATGGGAGAGCTTGCTTCAAAACAGTCTGGTTTTCTAGGCATTGAATCTGCTAGAGAAAGCGTTGGTATTACTGTCTCATATTGGAAAGATTTAGAAAGCATCAAGCATTGGAAAAAAGATACTGCACACCTTATTGCCCAAAAAGAAGGAAAAGAAAAGTGGTACAAAGAATTTAAAATGAGAATAAGTAAAGTTGAAAGAGATTACGGGTTTTCAAAATAAAAAATCTAACAAATGACTCAAATTAACAGCTAACAGCGACTCAATAGATTTAATTTACTAGGAAAAACAAAGATCAACGTGCAATAGCAGTTTTTTTACGCATGTGTTTTTTAAAAAATCATGAAAATAGGCTATACAAGATAACCCATAGTCAAACGGGAATTGCTGTTGAGAAAGCTATAGAAAAACCTTGTTGTATATTTGTCACTACCAATCATAATTTTATCAGCATATAATTTAGATAAAGCTATACTTACTTACTTACCAATAATTCAATCTTCTTTTCCCACCACCCTTTTCTTTTGATATTCGTGCATCAATAATTGAAATTGATAATCAGTATCAACTCATTATCTCAAGGTAAGCAGTATGCAAGACATTCCTATATTTATATTAACATTGCACTGCTACCTTGCTTCAGCATCTATTGATATAAATGATATTCCAGTCTACCACTCTATTGCTAAAGATGAGGAAACCTATAAAACAATCACTCTTAACCAACATATGATAGAGCATTCTAATCAGTTAAAGCTAAATTTGAAAAATGACTGGGGAAAGCCTCAAAGAGAAAAAGCAGCATGTGAAGTTAAAATTATAAAGTCAAATGTTAACGGTAAAAATGATGTACTTATAAGCTGGGAATGGAAAGAAAAAGAACACAGTATTGGCTTTTCAAAATATACTAAATCTTTTAATTTTTCTGGATCGGGCATTCCCAAAAAAGTAGAATTAAAACAAAGCACTCCAGAGATTGAACAAGCTGAAAAATTACTCAAAAAGATACAAATAGCTATAGAGCAAGAAGATAGCGGGAAACTCATTGATACTTATTTTAAAAGTGCACTCAAAGCAAAGTACGAACTACGTGGCTATACTCAGAAACAATGGAGGGATGCAGAAGTAGCCTACTGGCAGTATATTTTTTCAAATAAGGTTTCATCTCGTATTTTAGGTACAACTGAATCGACAACGAGTGGGCACTTTATTCATCTTTTATCTCGGTGGAGAAATCCTGTATTCTATATAAAGTTGAAAGATGGTGAGCTATTTTTAGATATCAATGTAATACAAAAAGAGAATACAACATCGGTTTACTCTATTGAGTATATTCAGAAAAAGTGGTGGAAAAAATAAAATGAAAATTCCACTTATTATCATTATTCTACTGGGAATTATTACTTATTATTTTATCTCTAAAAGCAAGTCAGTCGATCTTGCTGATTATAAAGAAACCACAGGAATAATACTCTCATCAAATATATACCAAGAAGGTATTGAAACAAACGTGCGCTCAACGAGTAGTGGTCTTTCTCAAAGAACCATACACAAGCGCTGGAAATTAACGATTAGCTACTCCTATATTATCGATGGAAAAACATTTATAGGCATAGACTCAATAATGGCTGGATCGGGTGTTTTTGGTAAAATTATGGGAAAACCAACAAAAGAAGAGTTATTTGACCGTCTGATCACCTCCCAGTCTCTCATGAAAGTTAGCTTGTACTACAAAATCCTCACTCCAGATAATAGTATTTTAAAATAAACAAGATCTTATTAAAATTCATTTTACTCAAGAGACTTTAGAAATTTATATGCTTAATCGAATGATACAAAATGGTTAAAATAACTATTCTTCTGCTTTCATTTTTGCTACTAACATCATGCCTGAACCATATAATCTCTGTTTCATGAGTGTTTACAGGCAGCTTATGTTACACCAGAACCTATATGGATAAGTTTTCAATGATGTGTGGCATAATCCATTCTATCCCTCTGGTTGTTTTAAATGTTTATGATCTATCAGTACTTGACAATGTGTCGATTTGAACAGATTGTTA
>JAGLEV010000016.1 GCA_023144895.1 Thiotrichaceae bacterium | reverse complement strand
CCGCTTGGTTATAAACTTTCTTCTTAAAAACTTCAGGTTTCTTAGCGTACCATTTTTTCATCGATTGCACCGGTGTTAAGTGCTCCAAGTTTCGTTGAATAATGTGTTGATTGTAGAGCAGCAGGTGACTAACAATACTCTTCATCTAAAAAATTAATCATAATTTACCACTTAATTAAGCAGAAGTTAGCAGACGACATAGTAGCCAAGTGCTCATTGTAATGGTTGGGACACGGTGAAGGTCTGAACATTAGAGTAAAGAGTTACCAAACAATTGACCGAGACTACAATGAGCTACAAACACCCTATGAAGTTTTTGAAGACCTCACAGGAATCAACATAAAAAAGTCAAAATTTATGTACTTATGACTTGAATTTAGTACTTAGAGGCAACCTTTCGTGCAAAAGTCTCAAGTAGTAAACTGCAAACCTTCTGCCTGCACATCCACTTTAATACGATCACCTGCCACAAAATCACCTGCTAAAATCATCTGTGCCAATGGGTTCTCAATCTCTGACTGAATGGCACGTTTTAGTGGGCGCGCACCAAATACAGGGTCAAAGCCTTCATCAGCAATGAATTCTAATGCCGCCTCTGTTAGTTCTAATACCAACTCTCGTCCAATTAAACGCTGATTAAGCTGTGCTATTTGGATTTCAGCAATGGCTCTGATATTTTCTCGAGATAAAGGATGAAAAACCACACTATCATCAATACGATTAATAAACTCAGGTCTAAAATGAGAGCCAACAATCTCCATCACAGCTGTTTTCATCGCCTCATAATTAGCTTCACCCGCCAGACTTTGAATGACTTCTGAACCAAGGTTTGAAGTCATCACAATGACTGTATTTCGAAAATCAACCGTACGGCCTTGCCCATCAGTCAATCGACCATCATCCAGTACTTGTAATAAAATATTGAAAACATCAGGATGGGCTTTTTCCACCTCATCCATTAACACGACAGAATAAGGCTTACGACGAACCAGCTCGGTTAAATAACCTCCTTCCTCATATCCTACATAACCAGGAGGTGCACCAATTAATCGAGCCACAGAATGCTTCTCCATAAACTCTGACATATCAATCCGCACCAATGCATCTTTAGTATCAAATAAAAAATGAGCTAGCGCCTTAGTTAACTCCGTTTTACCCACACCCGTTGGACCAAGAAACAAAAATGAACCACTCGGACGATTGGCATCAGAAATTCCTGCACGTGAACGACGAATTGCATTAGAAACAGCAACAACAGCTTCTCTTTGTCCAATCACTTGCTTAGAAAGCTCATCTTCCATCCGTAGCAATTTATCACGTTCACCTTCCAGCATTTTTGATACAGGAATACCTGTCCACAATGCAACAATTTCAGCGATTTCTTCACTCGTGACATTGTTTCTCAATAACTGAAAATCAGCTTCATCATGTACTGCGCTGGATTCTTTGAGTTGTTTTTCCAGCTCAGGAATTTTTCCATATTGCAGTTCAGACATGCGTTGCAAATCACTGGCACGACGTGCTGTTTCAAAGTCAGTTCTCGCCTGATCCAATGATTCTTTAATATGAGCAGTGCCTTCCACTAAGACTTTTTCACTTTTCCAAATTTCATCTAAATCAGCATACTTTCGTTCTAATACTACAACCTTTTCCTCTAGCTTTGCAAAACGCTTCTTAGATGCCTTATCAGACTCTTTTTTCAGCGCTTCTAGTTCGATTTTATATCGAATCATTTTACGCTCTAATTTGTCCATTGCTTCTGGCTTAGAATCAATTTCTAAACGAATTTTAGAAGCCGCCTCATCAATCAAGTCAATCGCCTTATCAGGCAACTGGCGATCGGTAATATAACGATGCGACAAAGTAGCGGCGGCTACAATTGCAGGGTCGGTAATTTCTACACCATGATGGGCTTCGTAACGCTCTTTTAAACCACGTAAAATAGCAATGGTATCTTCCACACTAGGCTCATCAACAATCACTTTTTGAAAACGACGCTCTAAAGCCGCATCTTTTTCAACATATTCACGATATTCATCTAACGTTGTCGCACCCACACAATGCAATTCACCACGAGCCAAGGCGGGTTTCAACATATTACCTGCATCCATTGCCCCATCAGCCGCACCTGCACCGACCATAGTATGTAGCTCATCAATGAACATAATGATATTGCCTTCAGACTTTGACACATCATTTAATACGGACTTCAAACGCTCTTCAAAATCACCACGGAACTTAGCACCCGCTAAAAGAGCCGCTAAATCCAACGATAACAAACGTTTTCCTTTAAAACTATCAGGCACTTCACCATTAACAATACGTTGTGCTAAACCTTCAACTAAAGCCGTTTTACCCACTCCTGGCTCGCCAATAATCACAGGATTATTTTTAGTTCGGCGCTGTAAGATTTGTACCATACGCCGTATCTCTTCATCACGACCAATAATAGGGTCAATTTTGCCCTGCTCAGCACGCTCAGTAAGATCGATAGTGTATTTTTTTAAGGCTTCACGCTGCTCTTCTGCATTGGGGTCATTGACAGATTCTCCACCACGGATAGTCGTAATCGTCAGTTCAACCGCTCTTTTTGTTGCTCCTGAGTCTTTTAGTAGCTCTGCCGCTGAGTTGTTGGATTGAATTAATGCTAAGAGGAAAAGCTCAGAAGAAACGTATTGATCACTACGTTTTTGTGATAATTGATCCGTGGCATTGAGTAGTTTAGCCAAGTCTTGGGAGACATGTATATCACCCATTTCACCACCACTAACCGATGGCATTCTATCCAAGGCCTTACCAAGCTTAGAGTGCAATGTATTAACATTAGCCCCGACCTGCATAAGTACACTACGGCATACGCTACTCTGTTGATCTAACATGGCAATCAATAGGTGGACAGGTTCTATAAACTGATGATTTTTACCCAAGGCTAATGATTGTGCGTCTTGTATTGCTAATTGGAATTTACTCGTGAACTTATCCATTCTCATTCCTATCTCCTTTAATTTTGTTGTCACTTAGGAAGCTTACTAGAACGCTTCGCATGAGAATAAATGTTGGTGATAGCAGGAAAATACCGACTGAAAATAATTGTTTACAGCGGTAAATAAATATTTTTAGATTATTTTCAACCTAGCTATCGCGAAAATTTGATTCTTGCAAAGTTCTTCATGAAGCATTCTTTAGACTTTATTGATAGCTATATAGATAGGGATAAGGTCGCTTAAATACAAGGTTAAGTTTTATATTAATGACAGAGAGTCATGACGGTTTCGCCTATGTGTGGAATAGACAAAATATCAGCCGTTCCTACTAGGTTTTTGCAAGGCAAGGGCATTTGTGAGATGCTAGCCCCTTAAAATATACAGTGAGTTAAAGTAATATATTGATGTAATAAGTTAACAGATGACTTTAATTTCCTGAAAAATATAAAATATTATAATAATTAAGAAGAAATACTATATAACTTCGTTTAAAAATAAAAAATTGGAAAATTCCTTCAAAATATAAAATATGACACTGAAAAATTTATTCTCAATTAATCTCTAACTTTAATATTCTTAAATTTAAATATGATAAAAAAAATACTCGATAAATTTGGAACAGTTTTATATGTTCAAATATGGGAAAAACGAATAAAGGTAACTGATATTACTACGAAAAAAATATTTGATGAAAAAGCATTAGTAGCAGTAAAAAATGAAAATGGTAAAAAATCAATTGAAGCGGTTGGTAATAATGCAACCTTAGTTTCAAATGTAAATACAAGTGTATCAGAGCCATTTAGTCATGAAAGACTTTTGCTTTCCAACTTCACCTTAGCGGAGATATTATTACGCTACATACTGAATACTTTGGTAAAAAGAAAAATATTTGTCAGCCCTAAAGTGGTGATTCATCCTATGGAAAAAATAGAAGGAGGGCTTGGACAAATTGAAATCAGAGCGTTTAGGGAGTTAGCTATTGGGGCAGGAGCTAGAGATGCCAAAGTTCATCAAGGTAGGGAGCTATCTATATTAAATTTTGATTATGAGTCTTTACCCAGTGATTATCATTGATAAAAACAAGTAACCCTTCCCTCCAGACCTTATAGGATGTTGTTGGAACAACTCCTTAAGGCATAGGTGTGAGTCGTTTTACTGACAAAGCCATTGAACTCTAACGCCATAGAGCACATGGTTTTTACATTGATAATAAATAATCAAGAGTGAAGGTCAGACTCATCAGTCACTAATTCTCTATAGGCATGCCAGCTAGCATGTCCAATAATGGGCAACATCACGGTTAAACCGATAAAGAAAAAGAGTAAACCAATATGTACCAAAGCAACGATTAACACCGCCCATACAAACATAGGCAAAGGATTTGTTATAACCACTCTGATGCTAGTCGTTACCGCAGTGACTACATCCACTTTACGGTGTAATAACATCGGTATAGAAACGACACTGATAGAAAAAACAAGCTGAGCAATAAAAAAACCAAATACTGTGAAAAACATCAAGAATTCAATACTATGTTCTTCGGAGAAAAGTATTCCCCACCCTTTGGTAATCAACTCTACATTGTCAAAGTAGATACCCGCAACTAAAGCCGCAATACGCAACCAAACCATGAGTAAAAAACCTAATGCAACAACAAAAATACCAATATTAATCAAGTTGCCACGAATGATTTTTATAGAATCTAAAAGGCAAGGCTTTTTACCCTCTTCTATTTGACGGCTAAGATCATAAAGCCCAATGGCCAAGAAAGGTCCCATCAATAAAAAGGCTGAGATCATGGCTGCTGACCAAACAGGGTTATTTTTAGCAAAAAAGACAAGTAGTAGACCAATAATGGCAAAAGTAAAACCATAGACTAAACTTGGTATTTTTGATGTTTTAAGGTCATCTAAACCTTTTGAGAGCCAGTTAAGTGGAGCTTTAATACTGACTTTATTTATCTTTGCGGGTGCTGGTGTCATCTGTATCCTCCTTGAAGATTATCCCTAATCTCTGATTTTCTTACTTATTATTTAATGATTACGTTGGGTAAGCTATTTTGGTTGCATATCCATCAGGATACACGGGAATGGTTGATTAATGTAATTCTATTTTTTTACTATGGGTATGTTTAAATTTTTAATCGCTCAATGAGCAATAAATAAAAATACCAAAGAAAATAGCTAGGTAACTCTATATTATTCAAAATAACTGCCAATTTTCAGGATAAAAATCATTTTGAACTCATGGTTACAATATCATGAACTGTCATCCATTACCTCTGCCACTTTTGCCATTAAACGCTGAGTTGCGCCTCGGTTTTGCGCCACAATTTTCAAGCCCGTCTTACCCAGTGTCTTGCGTAAATGATTGTCGATGAGCAACTGCTTAGCATATTGTGTCATATCGTCAATATCCTTACTCACATAGGCAACGTTTTGTTGAGTTAAAATATCAAAGGCTTCGGTGAAATTATGAATCATTGGCCCACTAATAACGGGAACACCACAAGCCGCGGCTTCCATGGGATTATGTCCACCCACATTAACCAAGCTCCCTCCCATTAGTACCAAGTCTGATGCAGAAAACCATGCTTCCATTTCTCCCATACTATCACCCAAGACAACATCAGTCCCTGTAATAAAATCTGTATCCGCACTCCGTCGATAAAGACTTAAATCAGCCTCTAAGATTAAGTGAGCCACCTGATCAAAACGTTCAGGATGGCGTGGTACAATCACTAAAAGCAAGTGATCAAAGTCATGACATAATGTTTGGTATAAGGAAAGTATTAATGCATCTTCTCCTTCATGAGTACTTGCCGCAACGAGTACTAAACGACCTTTCCATTGTTGCTTAAACTGCTGACCCAGTAAGAATAAAGCCTCTGAGTTTTGACTATCCCACTTAATATCACCTAATACTTTAACATTATCCTGTAAAGCCCCTATTTCTAAAAAGTTATTAGCATCTTTTTTTGCACGACAAGCTATTAATGTTGCTCGTTGCAAGGTTTCTGAGACTAAACTATAGAGCTTTTTATAACGTGCTGTTGAGCGTGTTGATAATCGTGCATTGATCAAAAATATTGGAATTTTTTGGTCTTCACAAGCTTTCCAAAAATTAGGCCAAATCTCAGTTTCTATGGCAATAAACAATTGGGGATTAATTGCTTTCAACGCCCTACTCACCAGCCACGGCAAATCATTAGGAAAATAGTGTTGCTGAACTTTGTTTGAGAATAAACGCTTAACTGTAGCAAAACCTGTGGGTGTTGTAGAGCTAACGAAGACAGCACCTTCTCCATATTTTGCTATCAAAGCTAAAATTAAGGGTTTGGCGGCTAAGGTCTCCCCCACTGAAACCGCGTGTACCCAGACTTTAACATTGAGAAAGGATTGTTTCTCTGTGGAACAGTAATAAGCAAAACGTCCTGCCATCCCTTGGCGGTAATCAGGATTTTTTCGACTACGCCAGAATAATCGCAAGACAATGATTGGCATGATCAAAGTGAGTAATAGTGTATAAATCAATCGCTGTAGCGTCATACAATAGCCCATTGTTAGGAAGAGGTGGACTAGTATATAATCAGCTCCACTCAAAAAGTAACTCAATCTAAAGCAGGAAGACATGAAGATAGATACCCACAAAGCCATTACCCTTAGCTATACATTAAAAGATAATGATGGAACCCTATTAGATAGTGCGGATAAAAGTGAACCTTTTATTTTCATCTATGGCACAGGTAACGTTATCCCTGGTCTAGAAAATGCATTAAAAGGCAAAGAAAAAGGTGATACTTTTAAAGTACATCTTGCTGCTGCCGATGCCTATGGTGAATATACCAAAGAACTACTTCAAAAAGTATCTAAAGAAATGTTTAAAGGCATGGAAGAAAAAGATCTGTTTGAAGGCGCTCAATTCCATGCTGAAACCAATCAAGGTATGCAGGTTATTAAGATTAAAACCGTCGCAAGTGACCATGTTATTATTGATGGCAACCACCCAATGGCGGGCAAAGAATTAAACTTTGATGTCACCATTGATGATGTCCGTGATTCTACTAAAGAAGAGCTAGCACATGGACATATTCATGCTGATGGAAGTACTTGTAGTGGGCACGATCACTAGTATTGCTAGACTGAAGTCCGACCGACAATTGTTACAGATTAAACTAATCGTTTTCCGTTGTCGCTGTGAACCGTATTGTAGAAGGCTCTAAAATTTTGTGATATGACCCACTTCGGTCAATAAGCCTAATCTACAATGTTATTATCTATTGTAGATTAGGCTTCAGCTGTTATTAGCAACTAAGGTCAGGCTTTAATGGGTAAGAAATGCCCGAATCCGTAATGCAGCTTCGGTACAATCTTTCAAAGGTGCAACCAGTGCCATCCGTATGCGATTCTCACCAGGGTTTTTACCATCAATAGATCGTGATAGATATTGCCCTGGCACGACATCAATATGTTGCTGTTGATAAATCTGCTGGGTAAATAGCTCATCACTCATCGGTGTTTTAGCCCATAGATAAAAGCTTGCTTCAGGCTGAGTCACTTCCATGACATCGGATAAAATTTCAATCACAGAAGCAAACTTCAAACGATACTGCTCACGATTATCAAAAACATGTTGCTCATCAGACCATGCGGCAATACTCGCTTGCTGAATGGGTGACGACATTGCACAGCCATGGTAAGTACGATAAAGCAAAAACTGTGCTAAAACCTCGGCATCTCCCGCCACAAAACCAGAGCGTAAACCAGGTGCATTAGAACGTTTTGATAAGCTATGAAAAACAACACAACGCTTAAAGCTATCATTACCCATTGCCTGTGCTGCTTCTAATAAGCTTGGTGGTGGTGCTGACTCATCAAGGTATAACTCAGAATAGCACTCATCTGAAGCAATAATAAAATCATATTTTTCAGCAAGAATCAGTAGGTACTTTAGATCCTCTATAGGGGTTACCGCACCTGTAGGATTGGCGGGGCTACAAACATAAAGCAACTGACAATCCTGCCATACTGATTCTGGTACGCTAGAATAATCAGGTAAAAAACTATTCCCTTCTTCACAAGGCAGATAGTAAGGCTCTGCCCCTGCTAAAAAAGCAGCTCCTTCATAAATTTGATAAAAGGGGTTAGGTGTGAGAACCTTAGCATTCTCAATGGGATTGACGACACATTGAGCAAAAGAAAAAAGAGCTTCCCGTGTGCCATTAACGGGTAAGATATTATGTATTGGATCAATATTATCAGCCCTCAACTGGAAACGCTTAACTAACCACTGTGCTATACTTGAACGCAAAGCATCACTACCCTTTGTTAATGGATACTGTTGAAATCCAACTAAATTATCACTGACTGCTTTGGTGATAAAATCGGGGCAAGTATGTTTTGGTTCACCTATCGATAAGGAGATTAATTTTTTATCTTCTGGTGGTATAATCCCTTCTTTTAATATTCTTATGCGTTCAAAGGGGTAAGGCTGAAGTTTATTAAGATTCGGATTCATTTGGCGTGCTCTAATCTGCTTGGTTTCAATCAAAATAAAGATTATATCATGCACATCTTTGCTTAATAATTAAATTAATAACAATTGAGCGCCTTTCAATGGCATTAATAAGCAACAGAATTCAAGCATAAAAAGGGATATGCTAAAGACCACTCAATACATTTAAAGAGTCGTCCATCTCTTATTAATCAATAGATTAAAGTATATTATTACTTATAGATATATACATTCTAAATCAACCCTATCAAATTTAAGTTGAAGAGAAGTTATATGAACTACCCACTAATTGAAGTGTTTCTTTGCCTACTACCTGCTGCTATTGTTGGTGCAATTGCAGGCTGGATGGTGCATAGGCTTATCTCTAATAAGAGCTGGGAAAACAAACTGATGGACTTGCAAGAGGAGCATGAAGAAACCGAAAATCTCCTCACTAATTTTAAGAAGCAAAATAAATCACTGAATTCTCAATTACTTCACCTCACCAGTGAAGTTAAGACGAAAGAAAATAGCAATATAACATTGGCAAAATCCTTCACTAAGGTGCGTACTGCAAGAATAGAAGCAGAAGACCAACTCCGTAATGTCACGGGTGAATTTGAAAAATCACAAGAAGATAACAAAGACTTATCCAGTCAATATACTTCATTAAATGAAGAAATGAGTGTATTGAATAGTCATCATAATTCAGTCAAAGCGGTAGAAGCTGAGCTAAAATCAGCGTTAACCACTGCCAAAGATGAAAATACTCAATTAAAGAGTAGGCTCATGGATTCTAGTATCCAAGCTGAAGAGCTAGAGCAAATAAAATCAGACCTAGCATTCTCACTAGACAAGCAAATAGACCTAACAAAAGATCATCAGCTCCAGCTAGAAAAAACCAATAAAGAATTATCAAAGGTTGAAGAGGCATTAAGTACCAATGAAAAGGCAACCAGCCAGTCACTTAAAGCGGCTAAAAGCAAACAAGATGAATTCAAAGAGAATCTAAAAACAGCTAATAAAGAACAAGTTAAGCTAAAAGAAGAACTTGTTTTAACAAAAAAGATTGCGGATAACTATGATGTAGAAAAGACACGTAATACAAAGCTAAAAGCTAAAAATGTCGCTTTAGTCTCAGAAGTGAGTACTTTACAAAAACAAGCATCTAATGTCAGCTCTCAACTCAAAGACAATGAAGTCAAGCTGATTGCATTTAACTCACTAAACGATCAATACAATAGCTTACTAGAGAAACAGAATAAAAATAAAGCCTTAGAAGAGAATAGCAAGAAAGTTGATCAATTCACTCAAGATAATGACACATTGAAAGCTAAGTATCAGGATGAAATGAAGCTATTAGCTCAAGACAATGAAGTACTAAAAACTAGTTATACTAATGAAATCAATCAACTGTCTAAAAATAATGAAGCATTAATAATTAAGCATGATGATACAGTTAAGCTATTAGCTCAAGACAATGAAGTACTAAAAACTAGTCATACTAATGAAATCAATCAATTGTCTCAAAACAATGAAGCATTAATCATGAAGCATGATGATAAAGTTAAGCAATTAGTTCAAGATAATGAAACACTAAAATCTCAATACGAGACGATAATTAAAGATAAAGAGGCTATTAAAGAGCAACTCACTTCTAGCCTAGGTGCTAATAAAAAATTGATTGATAATGAGGCAAAATACAAGCAGTCTCAAAAAGAAACTAAGCCACTCCAATCTGTGCAAGAAATAGGGCCTATTACCACCGCTAAGTCTGAAGAGAATCAAGAGCAACTATTGGAAAAGGCTAAGGCTGATCAAAAAGAACGATCAAAATTACAGGATCAAGTGACTTATCTTAGCGAAGAAAATAAGCAACTTAAGCAAGAGCAGACAAAGACTGATGACTCCTTATCTGAAGACCCTGAGAATCTACAAAGTGAGCTAGATCGTTACAAAGATTATTTGCATACATCAGAAAAGCGCTGGGCTATTAATTACCAAGCACTAGAGGGGCAACTCGAAGAATATAAAGAATTGAAGAATAAAGAGCTTGCTGAATCAAAAAAACAGTACACTAAGACAATCAACAATTTAAGCAATGATTTAAGTAAGTTACATAGTAATAACAATCATCAGAAACGATCAATTAAGCGTCTTGAGGCTGGAGACTATCAAGCAACAGAAAATAAAGACTCCTCTGATGCTACTAGCAAAATTAAAGAAGACAGCCCTGCAATATCACACGATAAAGATAAAAACACAGAAGATTCAAAAGTCACTGTACATATCAATAAGATGAAAAATTCACAAATTCATCAAGCAAAGGATGATGAAAATATCCCTGCATTTACTCTCACTGCTTCAGTCTCAGAGACTAAGGATAATGGACGTATACCGATTGAAGAGATTGAGGGTATCAATACAATCTATAAGAAAAGACTGAATACTATTAATATTTACTATGTTGATAGCTTATTAAACAAAGGAAAAACCCCCAGTAGTCGTCACTCACTCGCACAACGAACAGATATTGATACTGATCTTGTGACAGCTTGGGTACAGAACGCCGATTTATTACGACTGAATGATATGACACCACGTTATGCCAAATTACTAGGGTTTTGTGATATTCATGATATCCAGTCACTTGCTAAGGAGGATAAAGAACAGCTTAAAAATAAGCTGAATGAAGTGAATAAGGTAAAATCATTCTGTCCTGAGTTACCCTCTAATCAAGAGGTTGAAACATGGATAAATCGTGCGAAGAAGTTAGAGGTTAAAATCAACTATGGGCATAGTGATAGTGCAAAGGTCGATAAGTTAACACTGATTAAAGGCATTGGAACAGCGAATGAAGCCGTACTCCATAGCTTGGGTATTACTCGTTTTGAGCAAATTGCTAACTTTAGTTCTCAAGACGAAGTGGAAATAGGACAAAAGCTTAGTTCTTTCCATGAACGTATTACACTTGAAAAGTGGTCTGAGCAGGCAGCTAAGGTTTTAAAGAATCGCAGTGCTAAGAAAGCATGACTTTCACATAAAACAATCATTAAAGCAGCCCTGATCAAAAAGATTCTGTCCGACCTGTTAACCTGTTTTGATGATGCCGCCTATTTCATTTGAAAATGCCAAAAACTGACAGAAAATAAGGATGCGTTGCAAGCCTTTATTCTTGCATCGCAATGGAATAAAAGCGTGATTAAACTCAAGGTAACGACTGCAATAAATTAAATAGTAAATGTAATAGCGGTTTATTAGCATTTTCTGTTACTCTGAGCTTTTTTATTTAGATGTGCCCCTCATGAAAACAGTTCTAGCCTTAGTAGGTCGAGCCAATGTTGGTAAATCAACACTGTTTAACCGACTGACTAAAACCCGTGATGCTCTTGTTGCTAACTTCCCTGGTTTAACCCGTGATCGAAATTATGGTAAGGCAACACTCGAAGACCGTGAATATATTCTCATTGATACGGGTGGTTTAAGTGGGCACAGTAATGATAAAGACTCTGGTGTTGAAGAGCATATGGCAAGCCAAACATGGATAGCAATAGAAGAAGCTGATGGCTTACTATTCCTTGTTGATGGGCGTGAAGGTTTAAGTCCCGCAGACCAGCAAATTGCTAAGCGTCTGCGCCGCACTGGCAAACCTGTCTATATCTTGGTGAATAAAACGGATGGTATTGATGCAGAGCAAGCGGCTACCGAATTCTACCCTCTAGGATTTGATCGGGTTTATACCTTAGCTGCCACTCAAGGTCGTAATGTTAATCTGCTGATGGAAAATGTGCTTGATGACTTCAATGTAAAGCCTATTGATGAAGAAGCTCAAGATGAAAAAGATTATGGTATCAAGCTCGCCTTTATTGGTCGCCCCAATGTAGGAAAATCGACATTAATCAACCGTATTCTTGGTGAGCAACGCGTTGTTGCCTATGATAAACCTGGTACAACACGAGATACTATTTTTGTTCCCTTTGAGCGTGATGAGCAAAAATATACCCTGATAGATACTGCGGGAGTTCGCCGCCGTGGAAGGATATCAGAGACCATTGAAAAATTTAGTGTGATCAAAACAATTAAAGCCATCGATACCGCATCGGTAGTCATTATGGTACTCGATGCCCATGAGAGTATTACGGATCAAGATGCACACTTACTGGGGTTATGTCTCCACGCAGGTCGCTCTTTAGTCATTGCGGTTAATAAGTGGGATGGTATTGACCTTGATCAACGCGATATGATTAAAAAACAGCTTGAAGTAAAGTTACCTTTTATTGATTATGCTGATATTCACTTTATCTCTGCATTACATGGTACGGGTGTCGGGCATTTATTTGAATCCGTCATTGATGCTTATGAATCGACCATGATCAAAGTTTCAACTTCACGTATGACACGCATTCTACAAGGGGCGTTAGAAACACACCAACCCCCTCTACGCCAAGGTAAACGTATTAAATTACGCTATGCTCATCAAGGGGGAAATAATCCTTTTACGGTTATTATTCATGGTAATCAGACTGAAAAAGTCCCTATGGCATATAAGAAATTTTTAATGAATTACTTCCGCCAAACATTGAAATTAAGAGGCACACAAGTACAGATTTTATTCAGAACAGGCACCAATCCTTTTGAAAATAAGCCTAGAGTTAAAACAACACGCCATCACCGACATGGCTAAAATAGAACAGTAATGGAGTACCTCCTTTACCTCGGCATTGGTGCTATTGCAGGATTGTTCGCAGGCTTACTCGGGATAGGAGGTGGCTTAATTATTGTCCCTGCCCTATTGGCTATTTACATTCACCTATCTTTTCAAGGTGACCAGCTTATGCAACTTGCCTTGGGTACTTCGCTAGCAACAATCCTATTTACATCACTCTCATCAGTATGGGCGCACCACCAACGAGGTGCAGTACAGTGGGATATTGTAAAGAAATTATCCATCGGCATCCTACTAGGAGCAATGTTAGGGGGGTTGCTAGCAAAAAACATTTCTGGAAAAACACTACAATACTTCTTCGCATTCTTTGAGCTATATGTTGCGATACAGATGCTTCGCCCTCAGAAAGAGGTAACAAAAAAACGAACTGTTCATAATCTACCAAATACCTTTGCTACCTTTGGCATTGGTATTATTATAGGCAAACTATCCTCCCTATTAGGCATTGGCGGTGGTACATTAACCGTACCTTTTTTACATTGGTGTAATGTCAGTATACACAAAGCAATTGCTAGCTCAGCAGCCTGTGGTATTCCCATTGCCATTGCTGGCACACTGGGTTATATCATCGGTGGTTGGGGTCAAATAGGACTACCTGAGTATAGTCTTGGCTATATTCATCTACCTTCAATGCTCGGGATTGTTCTGAGTAGTGTACTCTTCGCTCCACTTGGTGCAAAAATCTCCTATAAACTCAATATAAAACAGCTAAAACATGCGTTTGCAGGCTTATTGTTAATATTATCTGTCTATCTGTTTGCTAGTGCTTAATAGTACATTAACCCACAAATCTAAGACAGATTTTAGTCTATTCTTTGGCAAACTGAACCTACCCTACAAAAAATGAGACCCACGATAAATTTAGTCTGGAATCCACTCAATCACCACCTTTTTATGTCCCCATCGGAAGGCTTTCTTTCGATCTTTACCCATATAAATATCAATTTTCTTATGCCAGCGTCGATTCATTTTATCAAGGACAAGGTATTCACCGCTAAGCCCACGAATCTTAACTTTTGAGTTGTGCTTTAAACCGTATTTGTTTAATAAATCACGAGAAACAGCAATAACCTTCATTCCTGGATGTAAACGATCACCCCAAGCTGCAATATTCGGTGTGCTATCAGTTTGCCCTACATGTGAAGTATATGCTGTTGCTGTTACTGCTAACACTTTAGGTTTCTTATAAAAAAAGCGTCTTTTATAGCGCGATATTTCACTCGCGATTAAAGAACCTTTCACTGATTCTTTTGAGATATCATGAGCCTGAATCTTAGCTTGACTACTGCTAAACCAAAGTAGTGAAAGAGTGACAAGACTAAGTTTCACTGTCATTATTTTCTTCATTTTATTTTCTATCGCAGTCTGCGTGTTATTAAGATTGAGCGGCATGTTAGCACATAGCGATATAATTATATAAGTTTTTGATAATAATTTTAATAAGATAAACAAGATCAAAAATAAAATTAATGGCTAAGCTCAAGGAAAAAGAGAATCCTTCCTTTTTTATGAGTGTATCAAGAGGGGGGATATTGAGAAGAAGTTTTTAGATGCTTTATCTTATAGAAATTAATAACACCGTCCTTATTGGTATGAATAACTTCTATACAATTCAATCCAATTATAATAATAAGCAAATGATTTACTTATTATTTATAATAATTGAATTGTTAGTTTATTTAACGAGAAACGATACTTTCAAAGGTGGGAACTTCACCTGCTGTTAACTTAACCGCTCGACAACAACCACTCATGGTCTCACCGTTAAACTCAGTCGTTACTTTATAGGGTACACGAGAGCCTGTTAACGTATCATAGCAACGTTTACTATAAGCAAAATTAATGGTTAATTTTAGTTTATTTCTTCCTTTTTGACCATGAACAACCGTTTTAATCGCAGTATTCCAGCGGTTACGATCTTGCTTCTTTTTAGTAATAATCAAACCTGTTTGAACACCCGCTTGCTGTAACTTCATCCATTTTGGATGAATATCAACTTTCCAGAAAGGTGCCTTATTTCCACAACGTAAAACCCATACATCTTTAGACACTTTTACTTTAGGCTCTATTTTTTTCACTTTCTCTGTCATTGGTTTCTTAGCAACCTTAATCGTTTGTGTTCGTATTTCAGCTTTTACTGGAGCAGCAACTCTAGCAACAGGTCTTGTCTGAGATAGAGGAGCAGAGGCAACTCTAGCAACAGGTCTTGCCTGAGGTCGAGGAGTCGGGGCTACTCTAGTAACAGGTCTTGCCTGTGACTGAGGAGTCGGAGCAACTCTAGCAACAGGTCTTGCCTGAGGTTGAGAAGTCGGAGCAACTTTGGCAACAGGCTTCTTAGCTGAAGGGCTCAAGTAATGCTTACTCACCCAGCCCGTCGTGCCATGCCAACTAATCAATGTCCATGTCGTTGTCCCTATTTTAGAATCTTTGCCTAAAGATTGAACACCTTGGGCATCCGCAGGAATAGTTGCCACAACACCACTACCAACACCCGCAGAAATACGCATATTTAAGTGATCATTGGCTTTAACATTAGTGACATCAAATGATAGTGCAAATAAAGAAGATGAGGATAAGAGAGCCACGGTAAGTGTCGACATCCGTGCTAACTGTATTGTTTGTTTTAAAAACATTGGAGGGGTTCTCTATAGAAGTATAAATAATAAATTTTCGAACTATCAAGAAAATATAATATAAAGCTAAAGTAATTTCTAGTAAAAAATACAAATTATCACATCTAAATCACTATTTATAACAGATCACTGGGGATGACCTATTAGTTATGGTAGCCATCTATCATTAATTAGTATAAATTATTGCCATGAAATTTTTAGTAAAAGCAACGATCCACTGCATATACAGAGAAAATATCATCATCGCCCTACCCTAATAAATCATGACCATAACCAAGAGGCTAAATTCCCCGCTAACTGGAATACTATTTTTAGAAAAAACCATCGAATGACATTTTACTCATGATTAGATCGTTGCCGTATAAGATGAAAATCATCATCAACCAATAACTCACCATCACGATAAACCACTCGTAAATAATTTTCCTGCCCAAGCTCTCGTTGATCTTCCCGAATCGTTTGATACGCCTGACCTGATTTAATAACAGCCAACCGTCCACGTTTAGACCCTTTTCCAGCATCCGTAATCGGTTGCTTGAAAATATCATTCCATTGCTCATCGATCTCTACAGCAGAAGCCTTCATCGCAAAGCGTAAAGTATCACGATCACTCTGTTGTAATAGACCACCGCCCATACCGAAAGCAATATTTTCTGCAGAATAACCTTTTGCTTTCATTGCTGCTAGAATTTCAGCAATCGAAGTCAGGTTGACACCATCACCTTGAATGACACGCACACAATCCGCTAATACTCGATAACCTTTAGGATTGACTCGACCACCAAACTCAGCATAAAGACGATCAAGCACTTCTAATACCACGGTCTTAGGATCACCAGAATCAGGACGCACAATTAAAGTTGCCCCACTTTCTTCTATCTGTTGGCGCAGTTGCTTGCCCCAAATTTCAGTCACTGCATGGTAAATATCATAAGAGTCAGAAACCACAGCAAATAATTTACCTGATTGAGCAAATTGATCCAACATATTGGCATAAGCACCCACCTCATTATCACGCCCCCATGAAGTCATGGTTGAGTGCTCTGAGGCTGGAATTGAGAAACCTGCCATTGTTGCACCATAATATTTTCTGGCGGCAATAATTCCCGCCATCGTATCGCTACCTTGAAAGTTAACCAAGTGAGCCATACCACCTAGAGCGGCTGATTCATGAGAAGAAACCCCTCGTGCACCAAAGTCATGGAGCTTAAACGGCAATTGTTTCAGCTCATCACTTGTCTCTTCTAAATAATGGGCAATCACCTGCTTAACCTCCCAAGACACTGTGGCAACTGTTGTGGGATACCAAATGGCTCGTAATAAAGCGGTCTCGATATAAGATGTTAACCAATAGGCATCAGGGTCTGTATTTTTCACTTGAACCAAAGCGTTACGTGTAGCAACCACCGTACCCTCAGGCAAGGCTTCAATCTCCAGCGGTAAAAACCCTTGATGACGATCCAATATCATCTGCCAGCCTTCTTTATAGAACGGCACACCATGTAAAGCCAATAATTCTTCAGCTTCATCAATATTAGCTTGGGTGATGGGAGTGAGTAAATACTGTTTGATAAAAGCTTGTAATCCAAAGAAAACTGTCTGTTTAAAATCACCACCACGCGATTCAATATATGATGATACTGTCGTGGTCTTAGCGGGATATTGTAAAAAATGACTGGATTTATAGCTGTCAGTATTAAGAATGATATTAGTGAACATGGAAATCCTCCGGTTCGTTTATCTCTCGGTCTATCCAAGAGGTTTAAAATCTCTAATAATGATAAGTGACATTGATGAACTGAAATCCAAGCAACATCCTTTATCTTATAAAATAGGGTTTAATCAAGCATCGCATTGATAATATGGAAGTGATCTTCAAAGAGTTGCTCTGATTGTAAATCCCCCAAAGGCACCCAATACGCATGTTTGGCATCATCGCCACCTTTTACCTTAGGTAAACCTTTCGCATCGGGCTTTAACTTAATCAAAAAAGCATGGGTCACGGTGCGCCCACGATCTGAGCGATGAGGATCATCAAATACCGTAGTTTTAGTGATAGAGCCTACCAGCACAGGAACGGGTACTTTAATTCGTGTTTCTTCACGCAATTCACGAATGACTGCATCACTCAGTTTCTCATTGGCATCAAGAAAACCACCAGGTAAAGCGAGTTGCCCTTGACCTAGTTTTGCTTTACGTTCTACTAATAAAATATGCCCCGACTGAATAACCACCGCATCAACAGTAATAAACATTGGTACATAAGGGGCTTTATCCCAAGCACTTTTATAGCGTTGAATAAATTGCCATTCTGAAGTGATCTTTTGATAACTTTTCGATAATTTAAAGTCTTCTAAATAACGCTGTACAGCAGGAGGAAAAGCCTCAGCAACCTCACCTTCTAAAAAATACTGCTCTCGTAGCGGTGTCGAGCTTAAATCCTTAAAAGAATCAACATTCACTGATTTCCACTGGGGAAAACGAGAAAGATAGTAAGAGCTATGATCCTTAGCACGACCGATTAAACCAATAGTTAACTCACGTGACCCAAGCTTTTGTGGAAATTGGCTACTCACACCACTCACAGCATCTTGGACTCGTGATAACCAATTTTCATCGTTATACATATCGTCAGGAAGTGCCTGAATTAATAAGCGCTGTTGATCTTCTTTATTGAAACTTTGTTGAATAAACTCCGCTCTTTCTGCAAAGCTCCACGGATTACGCAAAGATTGTGGTTGAAAACAAGATCCCACCAAAATAATCACTTGCTCTGCTTTTTCTAATGCACAAGTCACGACTTTGTGATGCCCTAAGTGGAAGGGCTGGAAACGACCAATAAAGACTAAATAATCAAATGCATAATGTTTTTTCATGTCAGTAAACTCCTTACTGAAAATATCGAGTGGTCTATCCTCTCGATTGGATGTAGTAAAAACAGGCTTTAGCCATCAAGCCACTAAGAAAAATACTTTACGGGCACATGATCCGTTAACCAGACATTATTATCAGAACAATAAAAAATATAACCTGCCTTAGCCATTGCCTCGGCAGCAACGGCAATAATAACGGGTTTGCCATGCCGAGAACCTACATTCATCGCTGTCTCTTTATCACTCGATAAATGGACATGATGCCGATTAAGCTTTAATAAGCCTTGCTGGTTAATTGCCTGCATAAAACGTGATGCTGTGCCGTGATATAAAATCACAGGGGGCAGTGCTTCTTTAAGTTGTAAGTCCACTGTTAATGAGTGTCCTTGATTGGCTCGAATCCGTGTTTTATCTTCATTAAAGCAATAACGTTTTTTGTCATTTGTTTCTACAATTTCTTCTAACTGCATAAAACTGAGTTTTCGACCTTTATTTTTTAAGCCAAGTAATAGCGCATTAACATCAGCCCAGCCAGCATTATCCAGTTCAATACCGACCTTCTCAGGGCTATGACGTAAGACTAGGCTCATAAATTTACCTATACGTTTCTTTTCGTATTCGTTCATTTTTCTATTATTTTTCTGATAATTGATGATATGTATTGGACTCGCTCAAGCTTTCATCAAACAATAACTCGGCGATTAATGAAATCTTTTGATTCCAATATAATTTATCTTTCCATTCCTGAGGAATGGCATCAAGACCATAATAAGCACCTGCAATCTGCCCACAAATAGCCGCTGTTGTATCGGCATCCTCACCTAGGTTAGCGGCTTTTAAGATAGCACTTTTATAACTGTCAGTATGATAGAAGCACCACAAGGCAGCCTCTAAAGCAGAGGCGACATAACCTATTCCAAAAATTTCATCTTCTGTTTTTGTTAAAAAATCCAGTGTCTGTAAATCAGCTATCCTAGGAGCATCGGCAACAAAATCATGCTCCAAAATGACTTCATCCTTACTTTTACCCAATAAAGCATTCCGTAATATTGAAGAAAATAAAGCCGTTGCCTCAACCGATTCAACACAACCATGTGTCGTCCGAGAACTATCACGTGCATAGTGTAATAAATTAGGATCATCCCAATAAAGGATGACTACAGGTGCTAAGCGCATAATACTGCCATTACCTGCAGAATTTACAGCCGTACTACCCGCATAAACTTCACCTGTACGCAGATACAAATGCAGTGCACTAGTGATTGTATTTCCAATATCAAAACAATGACCATTAACACTCATATAACCATTTTGCATCCACTGACAATAGCGCTCCATCTGGTCTTTAAGATCAAATCCTTTTTCCAATAGGCTTTGTCCTAAGCATAAAGCCATTGAAGTATCATCAGTCCATTGCCCAGCATCGAGATTAAATACCCCACCGCCAACCATATCAGTCATTAGAGGGAATGAACCACGAGGTTTAAACTCGACCGTTGTACCCACTGCATCACCAATAGCTAAACCAATTAACATACCTATGGCTTTATTTTTCACTTCATCAGACTCCTTGATTAGTGTCCTTAGAACACTTATGCAATATATAGTGGCGTAAAGACTTAAACTTGTCAATATAAAAGTGTCCTTTAGGCTAAAAAAACTATAATGAATAAATTGTTAAGCACTAAGAGCCAACACCGACCAAAAAACCGTTTAATATTAAGCGAATAAGCAGTATTCCTATCACTCACTGCTGATGAAAAAAGTTATCCACAAAAACGGTGAATAACTTTAATTTTTTCATTTATTTCAAGCATTCACAGAACAGCCTAAAAGGCTATGTTATGATGAACGATCACTTTATTACGCCGTTCTTAGTCATGCAAAATTCCATCACCTTCATTAATACACTGAATGAAAAAATTGCTCGCATTATCTCTTGGGGCGCTCTTGCTGCCGTATTGATTACCTTTACCGTGGTTATATTAAGAAAGTTCTTTGACTGGGGTTCAATTGGTTTACAAGAATCTGCCTTATACTTTCATGCCTTACTCTTTATGGCGGGTGCGGCTTATACCTTTAATCAAGAAGGTCATGTTCGTGTTGATATTTTCTATCAAAACTTTTCTACCCGAAGTAAGGCTTGGATCAATCTATTTGGTGGGCTATTACTCCTTGTACCCTTCTGCCTTTTTATTCTTTGGATCAGTGCTGATTATGTACTGGCTTCATGGCAACATTTGGAAGGCTCTAGAGAAGCGGGTGGTTTACCCTTAGTTTTTCTTTTTAAAAGTTATATTCCTCTTTTTGGTATTCTCTTATTACTACAAGCCATTGTCTCAATATTAAGTGCATGGATGATCATTAAAAATACTCAGCAACAAGGGGAAACATCATGATAGAGTGGATGCCATTTTTATTATTCCTAACCGTCATTATCGTATTAATGCTGGGTTATCCTGTTGCTTTTACCTTGGCAGGTGTTGCACTTATTTTTGCTGGCATAGGTACTTTAACACACACTTTTGACCCTATTCTTGGTGCTATGCCAGAGCGTATTAATGGCATTATGACCAACCCCATTCTGCTCGCTGTCCCCCTCTTTGTCTTTATGGGCATTATCTTAGAAAAATCCAAACTTGCCGAAAACCTACTGGATACCATGGCGCAACTCTTTGGACAATTACGTGGTGGACTAGGGTTTTCAGTCATTATTGTGGGTATGTTACTAGCAGCAAGCACAGGTATTGTGGGTGCAACGGTTGTCACAATGGGCTTGTTGTCATTGCCGATTATGCTTAAACGAGGCTATCAGCCTGAAATTAGTTGTGGTCTTATTTGTGCATCGGGTACATTAGGGCAAATTATCCCACCTTCAATTATTCTGGTATTACTGGGTGATCAACTCTCTTCTGCTTATCAGCAAGCCCAACTTAATCAAGGTATATTTTCACCTGAACAAATCTCTGTCGGTGATTTATTTGCGGGTGCAATCATTCCTGGCTTATTATTAGTTTCCTTATATATTAGCTATTTAGCATGGGTTGCATGGCGTAAACCTGAATCAATGCCCGCTCCTCCTCATGCTCAAAATGAAAAACTACCTTTAGTTAAAATATTCAACGTTTTATTACCCCCATTGTTTCTTATTTTAGCTGTATTAGGATCAATACTCATAGGCTGGGCAACACCCACCGAAGCAGCTTCTGTGGGTGCAGTCGGTGCATTACTACTCGCTTATTTTAATCAACAGCTCAGCTTAGCAACATTAAAATCCAGCATGTTGGAAACAGTCAAAGTCAGCAGCATGGTCTTTATGATTTTAATCGCTGCCTCATTATTTTCATTAGTCTTTCGTGGCTTTGGTGGCGATGATCAAATACACCAATTACTTGCTAACCTACCTGGGGGTAAATGGACGGCTATTATTATTGTCATGTTAGTCATGTTTTTACTGGGCTTTGTACTCGACTTTATAGAAATCACTTTTGTTGTTGTCCCTATTGTCGCCCCTGTTTTACTAATGATGGATATTGATCCTATTTGGCTGGGTATTATGATTGCGATTAATCTACAAACTTCATTCCTCACCCCGCCCTTTGGCTTTGCTTTATTCTATCTACGAGGGGTTGCACCCAAGGTCATTAAAACTAGCCAGATTTATCGTGGAGTCATCCCTTTTATTATTATTCAGGTATTTGCCTTATTGATATTGGCTCTCTTTCCTGAACTCATCACTTGGCTACCTAATTTGTTGGATATTCGATAAATCTTATTGACACTTGACCTAAGATTGATACCCTTTCCCTTCACTCCTAGTATGCCGTGTACGAATAGTTTTTTTGGTCTGACGCTTATTCTGAAATTTTGCACTATTTTTACGACGGTGTCCTTGATAGCTTTGGTCTTGTTCATTAGGTTTATACTCAGGAATAAGCTGCCCCTTACCCTCACCAATTAACTCTGCTCGACCCATTGATTTTAAGGCTTTACGTATTAATGCCCAATTAGCAGGGTCATGATAACGTAGCAATGCTTTATGCAAACGACGTTGCTCAGGGTCTTTAACACTATCAACCTTCTCACTCTTATAACCCACTTTGCGTAATGGGTTTTTACCTGTGTGATACATCGCTGTTGCACTTGCCATTGGCGAAGGGTAAAACGCTTGTACCTGATCTGCGCGAAAATCATTTTTCTTTAACCAAAGGGCTAAATTAAGCATATCTTCATTGGTTGTGCCGGGATGTGCCGCAATAAAGTAAGGGATTAGGTATTGCTCTTTACCCGCTTCTTTGCTAATTCTTTCAAACATTTCTTTAAAAGTATCATAAGCCCCCATGCCGGGTTTCATCATCTTAGATAAAGGACCTTGCTCAGTGTGCTCTGGTGCAATTTTTAAATACCCTCCCACATGATGAGTAACGAGTTCAGCAACATATTCTGGGTCTTGTATCGCCAAGTCATACCGCAAGCCTGAACTAATTAAAACTTTCTTCACTCCTTTAATATCACGTACTGCCCGATATAATTGGGTTAAAAAACGGTGATCTGTATTTAAATTTTTACAAATACCAGGGTAAACACAGCTTAATTTTCGACACGATGATTCTATTTTTTCTGACTTGCAAGCCAAGCGATACATATTGGCTGTAGGACCACCTAAGTCTGAAACGATGCCTGTAAACCCAGGCGTTTGATCACGAATGGCTTTCACTTCTTTCACAATAGATTCTTGTGATCGATTCTGAATAATACGTCCTTCATGCTCTGTAATCGAACAAAATGTACAACCACCAAAACAGCCACGCATGATATTCACTGAGAAACGAATCATTTCATAGGCTGGAATTTTTTGCTCACCATAAGCAGGATGAGGCTTGCGGGTATATTGCAAGTCAAAGACACCATCCAGTTCTTCTGTTGTGAGTGGAATGGGTGGAGGGTTAAGCCAAAGATCCGTATTTTCATGCTTTTGCACTAATGCTCTTGCATTGCCGGGATTGGTTTCTAAATGTAAAACACGATTAGCATGAGCATAAAGTACTTTATCATTACGCACTTTTTCAAAAGAAGGTAAACGAATTACGGTAGAGTCACGACCTAAACCTGCTCTAGGATGAAATTTCATGGGTTTTTCAATGGTACTAACTTCTAATCGCTTTTCATCGCCTGCCAACCATTGTGCATTACGTTGCTCTAACTCGCACTCATCTAATTCACGAGTATTCACATAGGGATTAATAATGCGATCAATTTTTCCGGGCTGATCGACTCGGCTAGCATCGATTTCATGCCAGCCTTTGGGTGTATCCTTACGCTTGAAAACGGTACCTCGTACATTAGTAATCTTTTTAACATCTTCCCCACGCGAGATGCGATGAGCAATCTCTACAATGGCACGCTCTGCATTGCCATATAATAAGATATCAGCCACAGCATCAAAAAGTATGGAACGACGCACTGATTCTTGCCAATAGTCAAAGTGAGCAATACGACGTAATGAAGCCTCAATTCCCCCTAAAATAATAGGTGTCTCTAAAAAAGCTTCACGGCAACGCTGTGAATAAACAACCGAAGCGCGATCAGGACGCTTTCCACCTAAAGCCGAAGGTGTATAAGCATCATCAGAACGAGAACGACGATCTGCTGTATAGCGATTAATCATCGAGTCCATATTGCCTGCTGTGACACCAAAGAATAAATTAGGCTTTCCTAGTGCTTCAAAATCCGTAGTAGATTTCCAATCAGGCTGAGCAATAATACCCACTCGAAAGCCTTGTGCTTCTAGTAGTCGACCAATAACTGCCATGCCAAAGGACGGATGATCAACATAAGCATCTCCTGTCACAATAATAATATCGCAAGAATCCCAGCCGAGCTCATCCATCTCCGCACGACTCATTGGGAGAAAGGGTGAATATCCATAACACTCTGCCCAATACTGCGGGTACTCAAATAAGGCTAGATGCTTATGTGCTCGGCTCATTTTTATGGACTCTGATTAAAACTAATTAGTTATTATTCTAGCATTAAGATCTTGAACAGGACGATTATTAGGATGCTTCAAAGCCCCCTGTAATGCCTTAATTTGCTCTTCAGAAACGGTCATTGGAGTCTCTAACATAATCCAACGCACACCTTCTGTACAAGGTGGTGTCGTTAATGAGCCATTAAAACGATAGTATTTTGAAAGCTTTGATTCTGACTCAATCGCTTTTAAAGCATTAGAACTCAGCTTTGCAGAATCACCTTTTTTCATTGGTAATGATTCCCATAACTTAGCAACTGTTTTATCTGCCTTACCGGGTTTAAACATCATCGCCATCACTGCAAGCTCTCCTGCTTCATTTTGGTGAACAAAATGTGCTTCCATTGGGAAATGACGTTTAAAAACAGTATTTTCACTAGGTGTGTGAAAATGGAACTGCTTTAGTTTAAAACTCTTTCCATCAACCATCATAGAACCACCACTACGCATATCCACTTGAATAGTATGACCCGTATTTTTGATAACATCACCCATTAGCATGGTATAGTTCAGCGCAATATCTTCCTGATTAGCATCCATAACTTTAGGAGGATCAATATTCACAGGTGATTGGTTTTTACCCGCTCCACATTGTGAAAATTCTGCGGCTAACTTCCCCCAATGCTCAGGGCCATTTGCTCCACTATAAGACCACTCTTTCCCACTAGTATCGGCTAGTGCTACATTCATTGCTAAAATAGAACATAGCGATAATAATAAACCTTTTTTCATATTAACCTCATCAATATTAATTTTGTGAGCTTGACATAGTAGTGCCGTTTATCATAACTTGTCTAGTTCCTTTTTCTCACTTGTTACCTTTTAACTTCACCTATTAGATATAATAGTATATT
>JAGLEV010000015.1 GCA_023144895.1 Thiotrichaceae bacterium | reverse complement strand
GTTTTTTAAATAACCCAGCATTTATTGACTATTATTTTTAGTAATATTGTAAATAAAATCAATGGCGTTAAGCTAGCTGATAGGTTGTACCTTATATTGTGGTGTGAAACAGACAAAACCCTAAATTTATGATGAATATGAATATAGTGTATGATTACACATACAAACTGGCTGGAAGGTTTGGCGTTCATTCAAAAGTAAATAATAACCCAAGACACTATTCTTATGCATACTAATACTAAAATACTATTTGTGGACGACGAACCTCGTGAAGTTAAATACTTTAAAAAGGCTTTTGGAAAAGAATTCACGATAGAAACAGCAGATAGTGCTGATGCGGCTAAACAAATATTGAAGGCTGATCATGATAATATTGCCATTGTTATTACTGACCATCGTATGCCTAAAGAAGTCGGCTTAGAGCTACTTAAATACTCCCAAAATAAATACCCCTCTATTGTTCGAATGTTAACGACAGCATTTTGTGATGTAGGAACTGCTATTAATGCTATTAATGATGTTGAAGTCTATAAATATATTCCAAAACCATGGAATCTTAATGAGTTTGAGAATGTTTTAAGGGATGGCATACAACGTTTTCAAGTGAAAAAGGAACAACCCTCAGCAAGTAGTCAGAATATTTTAGATGAATTTATCAATGACTGTAATCACTGGCTCGATTATTCATTGCATGCCTATGGTGATGAATATGTTTATCGGAGTGGTATTGAAGCACTTGCTTGTCAGTATCAAATTAAGATAAAAAAATTATTTACTGGCACGGATAGTTCTCAATACTCCAATCAACTAACCAATGTTATTAATAAAAACTTCCTTAGCGAGGATGTTCTTAAAACGATTAAAATTCAAGAAAACTCTATATTTGCTAATATTGCTCCAACCATTAGCCAAAGAAAGCATTAACCCACAAGATCTAATCAGGCTTTTCAGTCTGACTTCTACAGTGTTATAAAAATTCATGGTAGTGGGTCAAACCTGCATTTCAGCATGAATATCCAAACCAAACTTCACCTTATTGATTAGCAATCCAATGACCGTATCATGCATGCTTTCCTTTTTGAAAAAACATATCGTTCTTCGTGTTAGTCGCTTAATCCAAGTGCTAAGATTCAGATTTTACGCTCAATTTTTTGAGTATTTCGTTTATCTATTTCATGTTTTTCAACGTCTTGCTATCATGAAATCAGATATTTCATTCAAAAAAGGTGATTAATACATAAAGTAGCCCTAGCTATGAGAGTAAGATTTCAAGATTTTCAAAACCCACCAGTCGATGAAAACAGCTAGGCTCTCCTAGCCAGCGATCCAATAACACTAAGGGAATAAGAAGAAAAGCATCAAGTAACATAGTATGATGTGACCTTTAAAAAATAGCCAAGCCCTAATGATTGATATTGTCCTAACAACCTATAACGCTCGCTATATTCACAGCGCATTTGGTCTGCGTTATCTCTATGCAAACTTAGGCACTCTACAGGATAAAACAGAATTACTAGAATTTACCATTCACCAGCGCCCACTTGATGTCGTTGAGAGCTTATTACAATACCATCCTAAAATCATTGGCTTTTCAGTCTATATTTGGAATATTAACGAGATCAGCCAAACCGTGGCTATCTTAAAGCAGATTGCACCCAATATCGTGATTGTCTTAGGTGGGCCAGAAGTGAGTCACTACCCTGATTTACCTGAGGTTGCTGAATCAGCCGATTATGTTGTACAAGGGGCTGGAGAGATTAGTTTTCGTCAGCTTTGTGAACAGCTTTTGAATGGTCTTAAGCCCATCAATAAAATTATCAAAGCCGAGCTAGCCCCCTTAACGCAACTAAAACTACCCTATCGACTTTATACTGAAGAAGATATTCGCAATCGAATTATTTATGTTGAAGCTTCACGGGGCTGCCCCTTCAAGTGTGAGTTTTGCTTATCCTCTTTGGATAAAACTGCCAAGCCCTTTGAGCTAGGTATCTTTCTTGATGAAATGACTGATTTATATCAACGAGGTGCACGTAATTTTAAGTTTATTGACCGTACTTTTAACCTAAAAGTAAAGTCTAGTGTGGCGATTATGGAATTCTTCTTAGAACGCATGGAAGGTATTCCAGCAGAAGAAAATGATCTTTATCTTCATTTTGAGGTCATTCCTGATAACTTACCAAATAAATTAAAAACAGTATTAACCCGCTTTCCACCTCAATCCTTACAGTTTGAAATAGGAGTACAAACTTTTGATCCAGTGATTCAAACACTCATCAGTCGCCGCCAAGACAATGATAAAACCGCAGAAAATTTGCTTTGGTTGCGAAAGCATACAGGGGCACATATCCATGCTGATCTTATCTTTGGACTACCCCAAGATAACCTTGAAAACTTTGCTAAAAGCTTTGATCGTTTAGTCTCTCTCAAACCACAAGAAATACAATTAGGTATTCTCAAGCGCCTACGCGGTGCGCCCATTAATCGTCACAGTGAAACCTATGACCTGCGTTATAACCCCCTGCCACCCTACAATATTCTTAGTACACGAGATATTGATTTTATCACCATGCAACGGGTGAATCGCTTTGCTCGTTATTGGGATATGATTGCCAATTCAGGACGCTTCCCTACCACCCTGCCTTTGATCTTAGGTGATCAAGCATTTATGAATTTTATGCAATTCAGTGATGGCTTATTCCAACGGGCAGGAAGTACATGGAAAATTGCTTTGCGCCGTTTATTTGAACTAGTTTATCAGGTGATGAAAGAACAAAATCCAAGCCATCAAGCAGTACTTAAATTGGCTTTAATAGAGGATTACCAGTTGAGTGGTCAATCAGGCTTGCCTCATTTTATGCAGAAGCAGAGCAATACATCACAAAAAACATCCAAAAAAGGCAAAGCAAATAAGCGTCAACAGCAACATCGGCATTAGTCCTCAATCAACAAACCCTATATACTCCGCCACTCATTAAGTATGTAGATTTAAGGAAGTACCATGATTTTTTCCTCATTAGACCTAGCCCCTGCCCTTCAAAAAGGCATTGATGCTTGTGGTTATAAAACAATGACCCCTATTCAAGAACAAGCAATTATTCCTGCTCGACGAGGTAAAGATTTATTAGCCATTGCCCAAACAGGTACTGGTAAAACAGCAGCCTTTGCTCTACCTATTTTACAACAATTACTGAGCAATCCTCGTACTGATGATACTAGCCCACATGCATTAATTCTCACACCAACTAGAGAGTTAGCTGAACAGTTAGCCGATATCATTAGTGACTATGCTCAGTTTTTAGATCTCACTATTATGGCGGTTTATGGAGGAGTAAAACTAGCGGGACAAGCCAATAAGCTGAAAGCAGGTGTTAACCTTTTGATTGCTACGCCAGGACGCTTGCTTGAACATATTAATGAATGCAACCTAAACCTTGCAAAGGTAGAATTTGTGGTATTAGATGAAGCCGATAGAATGTTAGACATGGGCTTTATTAGCGATGTAGAAGCCTTATTACAATTAACAGCAAAGCAACGTCAGACCTTGTTATTCTCTGCAACCTTATCCAGTAGTGTGACTGATTTATCCCATAAGTTGTTACACAAGCATCAAGAAATTCGAGTGTCTAAAGACACCATTACAGCCGAAACCGTAGAGCATGTACTTTACCCTGTAGAAGAACTCCAAAAAATAAACTTATTTCTAGAGTTATTAGAGGAATATAATTGGTATCAAGTACTCGTCTTTACCTCAACAAAAGATCAGGCAAATAAACTCATTGCCAAGCTCAAGGGCTACCCTTCTGCAGTGATTCATGGTGATAAAAGCCAAGGTGCACGCCGTCGGGCGCTGGCTGATTTCAAATCAGCAAAAATACAAATTTTAGTTGCGACAGAAATTGCGGCTAGAGGCTTAGATATTCAAGGTTTAGAATATGTCGTTAATTTCAATTTACCCTTTCTTGCTGAAGATTATGTTCACCGTATTGGACGGGCAGGACGGGCAGGACAAAGTGGTCATGCGATCTCTTTTGTGAGTCGTGAGGATGAACGCAATCTTAATGCTATCCAGCGATTAATTGGACAAAAAATCAAACGTATTCGTCGTGAAGGCTATGAGGTTTCTAGCCGTGATACTTTAATTAAAAATGTTGAAGGCACTAAACGTAAAGATCGACAAAATAAAATCAGCCAAACACAGATTAATAAAAGTACGACACATTATAAAGGTCGTAAAAAAGCGAAGAAATCTTAAGTAAACACACAAGACAGAACATTATGAATGAAAAAATAGCAATATTAAATGATTTAGGCGATCCACAAGACCTCGATATCGAAGACGGTGAAAGATGGCCTAATTATCTGGAGCATGGTTTTACCGAAGCGGATGTCACTGACCTTATCGCAATTGTTGTTGATGAAGACTTATACGAAGAGCCTAAAGGAAAGCAGGGTCGATGGATTCACCTCCATACTTGGAGGACGTTAGGTCAATTGAAAGCGGTTGATGCTGTTAACCCTTTAATTTCAACCTTCGACTTTTTTAGTATGGTCGAAGATAAAGGGGCGTTTAACGAGCTTCCAGAGGTCATCGCAATGATTGGTGAGCCTGCGATAGAGGCTGTCGCAGCACGTCTAGCGGATGTTTCAAAATCAACTTATTCTCGCTCAATTGCCAATGATACTCTGGGTAATATTGCAAAAAAACACCCTCATTGTCGAGATAAAGTGCTGGCTAAATATAAAGCCTATCTCTCTGCACCTGATGGTCTATCCATTGGATTAAATGGTTTTGTTGTCGGTCAATTGCTCGACCTCAAAGCCGTGGAACTGATTGATGATATACGCCAGTTATTTAAAATAAAGTGTATTGATTTAAGCATTGTAGGTGATCTGGAAGCTGTTGAAAAACAATTAAATTAAAATGATTTAATAAAGACCAGCAGTTCTTGTTTAGTTATAAAGGAAGATAGTTGCAATCTCTTAGTGGTAGTGGTCAGATCTGTGATTTAAAAAAAGAACAGCTGATAAATAAACATTAATTTAATGATTTACATATTTTTTCTGCTTTGAACTATCATAGTTTCACAGAAATGTCCCACTACCAAATATACGCCTTAAATTGATTGCTACATTTATTTTACAATCTCTGCAAAATTATCCACCAGCCAATGATACTGCTATTCTGTATCAGGAACTTCTACTCTTCTTTTTTCTGAAATTAGAGAAAATGCTTCTTTAGGCTTAAAACGACCTTATAAATTTCAGATTTCATATTATTCTCTTTTTTAATTCAACCCACAGGAGTAATCGGTATAATCGCTCTCCCCTCATACAACCCAACCTTACTTTGCCCCCAGCCATGCCCATAAATCACTTCATAGGTTAAGGGGTACAAACCATCCTCAGTTCTAAACGCCTCATAGGCTAGCTCCAGCTTTTTAAATGCACCTTTTCCTGTTAAGCCTTTATTGCGTCCCAAAGAAGCATTCGTTGCACCAATGGCTTTTATATCCCGAAACATTTTAGGCAAGCTAGTATAAGTCAGTGTAATTTTTTCCATATCCAACACAGGCTGTTGAAACCCTGTCTGCATCAAGGCATCACCCACATCATGAATATCAACAAATCGATGAGTATGTTCATAATCATCCACTTGCTTCCAGCTCTCCCGCAACTCAATCATCGTATCCGTCCCAAAGCTGGTAAATATAAAACCACCCTCTGCTCTTAAAATACGATGAATATCCGTAAAGACTCCACTAAGATCATCACACCATTGCAACATTAGGTTAGAGATCACCATATCAAAACTCTCACTGGCATAAGGCAATGCTTCTGCCGTTGCACAAGTTGTGTAAACCTTGCGTCGCCATGTTTGATAACGCTGTGTTTGTTTTGCCATATTAAAGGCAATATCAACCGCATGATGTTCACTTTTAGGATAAGTTTTTAATAAGTGTTTGGTCATAAAGCCTGTCCCTGACCCTAGATCGAGTACACGTTTAGGCTGTAGCGTCATTAATGCCAAACGATCCAATAACCGTGTACCCACCTCGTTCTGCAACACCGCCGCTGCATCATAGCCACTCGCTGAACGCTCAAAGCCCAAACGACGTTTATTAAAATCTAATTTTTTCTCAATTTGCAGCGACATAATTATTTTCTACTTGGCTAATAAAATGATGTACGTGTGTTATAAACTCATCAGTATGAGACAAGAAAGGTGCATGACCTGCTCCTTTAATTATTTCTACACGGTGGTTATCACCTAATGTGGTTAAATCACTGCTAACATTACTCGGCACTAATCGATCCTTCTCACCTAATAACCAAAATACAGGACAACTCAGCATTGAGGCTCTACAATCTGTCGTTGCCAAAATATCCAAACCTTGCTTCAATGCGACTAACTTTGCAGGCTTAGCTAATAACTTATCCAACCAAGGTGTAAACTCAGTACGAAAACCCTTCACACCAAGAAACTGTAAGGCAACAAAGCGTTTAATCGTTTCCTGATAGTCAATCAATAGGTTATCAGCAAAGCCCTGTAAAACCTTAGGCTTCACCGCATTTAACCATTGATCGCGTTGCACAAAACTAGGGCTAATCGCCAGTAAACACAATGATAAAACTTGCTCAGGATAACGTTGTGCTAATCGCTGAGCAACTAAGCCACCCAATGACCAAGCCAAAATATGATGAGGTTCAGTGATTGACGCACTGATTGTATCAACCCAAGTATCTAAATCTGCATCATTAAGTACCTCTGCATCACCATGCCCTGGCAGATCAAGCCAAGTTATTATATATTTTGCCATCATCTGTTCACGAACAGAATCCCACACCGTAGAGTTCATTGCCCAACCATGAATAAACAATAGCTTAGGTTTTATTCTTATTTCACTATTCAACTTACCGCTTCCAATTGATATGATAGACGTATTTTATGACTCTATTCCACCCAGTGTACAGATACCATGTTAAATGAAACCTTAGCTACTACCGTTATTGTCGGAGCCTATTTATTAGGTTCAGTTTCAGCAGCCATTATTGTTTGTAAGCTAATGGGCTTAGCTGATCCCAGAACCGTTGGCTCTAAAAACCCAGGAGCAACCAATGTCCTACGTTTAGGGGGGAAAAAGGCTGCTATATTAACCTTAGTCGGCGATATGCTCAAAGGTTTGTTCCCCCCCTTAATTGCCTTAATGCTAGATTTAGGTCCTGTTTGGGTGGCGGGTGCGGGTTTAGCCGCCTTTATGGGTCACTTATACCCTGTTTTCTTTGACTTTAAAGGAGGCAAAGGTATCGCTACTGCATTGGGAGTATTCCTTGCCATTAACTTCATGGCGGGTTTAATGGTTATCGCAACTTGGTTAATCGTTGCTAAAGGGCTTAAAACATCATCAGCTGCTGGGCTGGTCGCTAGTTTATTAGCGCCTCTGTACTTTTATTTCATGACGCATCATTGGAATGTTGTCTGGATTGTTGTGATTATTAGTGTCTTTATCTTCTTGCGTCATCGTAGCAATATTGAAAACCTTATTAAGGGGACTGAGGATAAGATTTCTAGCAAGAATAAAGATACAGAGTAAGCGCTTACAAGAGTAAGATAAATACAGAACTTTTCCAATGCCTTCACTCATTTTGATTTAAGACCAAACCGCTTTTTTCAGCTCGTATGAATCAATAATATCTGCGGTTAAATACTAAGAAGTGAGATGCTTTTTGTTTTAGCGAAGGTATTGTTTTCTAAAAAATATATTATTACAATTCTATGAAAATTCCAAAACGAATCCAACCACTTGTTGATGATGGTTTAATTGATGATGTCACTAGTCGCTTAATGAGTGGTAAAGAAGCCGATATTTATGTCGTCCTTTGTGACTCTGAAATCCGCTGTGCAAAGGTCTATAAAGAGGCGAGTAAACGTAACTTTAAAAAATCGACTCAATACACTGAAGGACGTAAAGTAAAAAATAGTCGTCGTGCACGAGCAATGGAAAAAGGTTCTAAATTTGGCCGACAAGAGCAAGAAAAGCTTTGGCAAAGTGCCGAGGTGGATGCACTTTATACTTTAGCCAGTGCTGGAGTTCGTGTTCCTGAGACTTTTGGCTGTGTTGATGGCGTATTATTGATGGAGTTAATAAGCGATGGTGAAGGTGGTGTTGCTCCTCGTCTAAGTGATATAGAAATGACTGAAGCAGAGGCTCTAGAAGATCATGCCACAGTGATACAAGATATTGTTCGTATGCTATGTGTCGATATCGTACATGGAGATTTATCAGAATTTAATGTATTAGTTGATCAGTATGGACCTGTTATTATTGACCTTCCCCAAGCCGTTAATGCGGCTTCTAATAATAATGCAAAAGTCATGTTAGAGCGTGATGTTGATAATATGCGCCGTTACTTTGGGGCATTTGCACCCTCTCTCCTTCATAGTCATTATGGCAAAGAAATGTGGGAATTATACGAGAAAGGTGAATTAAAGCCTGATACTGTTTTAACAGGACGATTTCAAGAATCAACAAAGAAAGCCAATGTTGGATCGGTTATGGAGCATATACAAGCTGCTTTTGATGAGGAGCAAGAACGACAAGAGCGTTTACGTGAGAATGAAGATTTAGGCTGATCCCGTGATTAAAGCGGTGGAAGAACGCTTTAAGCACCTTGCAATTAATAACACTTTCGCCAATTTTTATTTGAGCCAAAAACAGCTGCTGTTAATCT
>JAGLEV010000014.1 GCA_023144895.1 Thiotrichaceae bacterium | reverse complement strand
TCCATCACTTCTGCTTTTTCAATCATCACATCATCAACAGGTACATCACCATGTCCCATACGAGTCGTTGTGGCTACTGCTTTGATTTTTTCTACAATGTCCATACCTTCTATTACCCTTCCAAAAACACAGTAGCCCCAGCCATCTTGTCCAGGAAAGTCTAAAAAACGATTATCAGCAACATTAATAAAAAACTGTGATGAAGCTGAATGTGGTGCCGTTGTACGCGCCATTGCCAAGGTACCATTAGCATTCGGTAAGCCATTATCAGCTTCATTTTGAATGGATTCACGAGTTTCTTTTTCAACCATATCTGGTAAAAAACCACCACCTTGTATCATAAAGTTACTAATAACGCGGTGAAATATAAGCCCATCATAAAAGCCATCTCTTACATATTGCTCAAAGTTTTTTGCCGATATTGGTGCTTTTTCATGATTCACTTCAATAATGATGTCACCAAAGTTTGTTGTAAATTTGATCATTTTAACTACCTCTTAGGTCTATTATTCAATAAATGAGCATACTGTAAGAACTTTACTCACAGATATCAAGCAAAACACCAATAACAGATAGCAACATCGATTTCTCACCTCTTCCATTCATGCTGATTTTATGCCACTCTCCCTTTGTTTATCATCAATGCAGGGTATAAAGCATGTCCGATACTATTTTAGACCGCTCAGTACAACCTAATCCCGTTTCATTCTGGGAAGCCGTTATTTACTGGATCAAGCTAGGATTCATTAGTTTTGGTGGCCCTGCGGGTCAAATCAGCATGATGCATCAAGAGTTAGTAGAACGTCGTCGCTGGATCTCAGAACAACGTTTCTTACATGCACTGAATTATACTATGGTACTACCCGGACCAGAAGCTCAGCAGTTAGCCACTTATATTGGCTGGCTAATGCACGGTGTACGTGGTGGAATTGCAGCAGGTGTGCTTTTTGTACTACCGTCTTTATTTATCCTTATCACACTCACATGGCTTTATCTTACTTATGGCGAAGTCCCTGCTGTTGCTGGAATTTTATATGGCATAAAGCCTGCGGTCACTGCTGTTGTACTCTTTGCTGCGTTTAGAATTGGTTCAAAAGCACTGCCTAATCCTATTTTAAAAGCCATGGCGGCAACCGCCTTTATTGCTATTTTCTTCTTTAAAGTCCCCTTTCCTTTCATTGTTTTAGTCGCGGGTATCTTTGCCTATATTGGTTCACGCTATGCTCCTGACACTTTTAAAGCAGGTGGACACCATGGCTCCTCAAAAGAAAGTTACGGTGTCGCTATTATTGATGATGATACCCCTGCTCCTAGCCATGCTTTATTTAAATGGAGCCGAGTTTTTAGCTTTTTAGCCGTAGGTTTAGGCTTATGGGTTGCAGTGATGGGTTTCCTTTTCTTCCAATATGGTTGGGAAGGCACTTTGACACAAATGGGGAATTTCTTTACTAAAGCTGCCTTGCTTACTATTGGTGGAGCTTATGCCGTTCTGCCCTATGTTCACCAAGGTGGTGTTGATAACTACCAATGGCTAACTGGAACACAAATGATGGATGGCTTAGCACTAGGAGAAACAACACCAGGGCCATTAATTATGGTGGTTGCCTTTGTGGGTTTTGTCGGGGGTTGGACTAAGGAAGTTTTAGGTCCTGATATGTTATTTCTATCAGGCGTGGTAGCAGCGAGTGTAGTGACCTTTTTTACCTTTCTACCTTCATTCTTATTTATTTTTATTGGTGGCCCAGCAATAGAAGCCACTCGAAATGATCTAAAATTTACCGCTCCACTAACAGGCATTACTGCCGCAGTGGTTGGGGTGATTCTCAATCTTGCTGCATTCTTTGCTTACCATGTGTTATGGCCTAATGGTCTCGATTTAGCCATGCCAAGTAATTTTACAGAAATAAGTCACTGGGTAACTAGCCTATTGACTGGATTTGATTGGTTTTCAGGGCTGATTGGGCTACTGATGTTTATTGCCTTAGTTCGCTTTAAAATAGGCATTATGACCGTTATTCTAACCAGTGCCATTATTGGCGTTGCTTACTCAATGCTTTTAGGTATCTAAAACCTCAGACAAAAAAAAGGGCGCTGATAAGGCAGCGCCCTTAGGTCTAAACTCTTTAGATTAAAGGTCTTATACAACCATTAATACTTCTTCTTTCATTGTTTCCATGTTAACAATTCGTGAAAACTCAGCCATCATTTCAGCAAAATCGGGGTGACTTTCAAAACCTTGCCTAAAGGCGTCATGTTGTGCCTGACTTTCCCATTGCACAAGGCAATAAATAGTACCCTCTTCCCCACGAGCAGATTGTCTAGAAATAAAGCCATCCACTAGCGCAAGATCCGCATTAATATCCGCTGACATTTTTTTCCAATCATCAAGAAAATTATCATCATTAAGCTTAAAAGTTACCTTTAGAATAATATGTGTCATTACTATTTTTCTCAAATGGTTAATTGAATTTTAAGGCTGGAATAATTTTCCTCCATGCTCAAGTATAGTACAACTTGATATTAAATTGAAATCGTTATTAGTCACAACAATAAGCTAAAAAATTAGTTCCTAAGGGCATGGTATACTACTGGATAGATTTGACTTTAAGAGATAGAACATAATGATCAATAGCATGACTGGATTTGCTATCCAAGAATCCATCACCAAAGATTATCAATTAGCATGGGAAATTAGAACGGTTAACCACCGATTTCTTGATATTTCGCTCACTCTTCCCGAAAGCTTTAGACCTTATCAATCTCTTTTTGAAAAACAGTTTCGTGCCTTATTGAAAAGGGGAAAAGTTGATGCTCGACTACGTTATGTTGCGGGTGAAACAAAGCAACAAGATATTACGGTCAATGAATCACTGGCACGCTCATTAATTATCGCTTGTCGTCGTATTGAGTCCATGACAGACAATACGGCACCACTTAAAGCCGTTGATATATTGCAGTGGCCAGGAGTGACGACAGAGCAACAAGTTGATGCAAGTAGCTTGATTGCAGAGGCTCAATATTTACTTGAATTAAGCCTGAAAAAGTTGGCTGAAAACCGACAGCGAGAAGGTCAAATACTAGGTAAGACGATTGATCAACGCTGTGATCAAATTGCAGAAATTATTGTTAGTATTCGCAAGCGTCGCCCTGATGTTATTGATGCACTCTACAATAAATTACAGAAAAAAATTAAGTCGCTAGAAATTACCACTGATGGAAATCGTTTAGAAGAAGAATTAGTTTTATTGACACACCGTCTTGATATTGAAGAAGAACTTGACAGAATTATGGCTCACCTTGATGAAATTAATCATGTTTTAGAAAGTGACCAAGCAATTGGTCGTCGCCTAGATTTTTTAATGCAGGAGCTTAGTCGAGAGGCAAATACATTGGGTGCAAAGTCTCATGATTCAACAACAACACAACTAACGGTTGATCTTAAAGTGCTGATTGAGCAAATACGAGAACAAGTGCAGAATGTGGAGTGATAAAAATCAGGCAATAAAAAAGAGACAATATTAGCCTCTTTTTTAACGATTTTTCTAGGTCAGATTTTAGTCTATCGCTTAATGAAGCCTAGCAACGATCTCATCACTTTTAGCATTATGGCTAAAAATTTTAGTTCATCATTGACAGACTGAAGCTAGACCTACTTTCAAACGCTAGCTTTTGCCTTCTTGAGCCTGCTTTTCCATCTCTTCATGAACTTTCTTCATGTCAATCTCACGAACTTTAGTGATCACATCGTTTAATTGCTCTTCACTCAACATGCCAGCCTGTGAAAACAGTACTACTTGCTCTCTAAAGATCATCAATGTTGGAATTGAACGAATTTGAAAATGTGCACTGATTTCTTGTTGTGCTTCGGTATCCACTTTACCAAAAACAACATCAGGGTGTTTCTCTGATACTGCTTCATAAGTCGGTGAAAAAGACTTACAAGGTCCACACCACTCTGCCCAAAAATCAACAATAACAATGTCGTTATCATTAATAATACCTTCAAATGTTTCTTCTGTGATATCTACAGTAGCCACAAATTATCTCCTTATATAATTAATGTATTTAAATATAGGGTATTTATTAGAAATAACAAGCCCAAATATTAACCCACTCAATATCTTAATCCTCACCCCAAGATTTCATTAGGTTATGTGATAAGGATAAATGATCCAGTATTCTAGCCACCATAAAATCAATCAAATCATCGATTGTTTTTGGTTGCTGATAAAACCCAGGATTAGCGGGCATAATCACTACCCCCATTTGTGACAAGCTCAGCATGTTTTGCAAATGTAAAGTGGAGAATGGTGTCTCACGCACCACTAAAATAAGCTTTTTACGCTCTTTAATCGCCACATCGGCAGCACGCTCAAGCAAGTTATTACTGCTACCAACAGCAATGGCAGAGAGTGTTCCTGTCGTACAAGGACAAACAACCGTTGCATCCGCCACACCTGAACCACTCGCAATAGGTGCGAGCCATTGCTCTTTCTCAAAGACCTCAAGCTGCCCTTCTGCTGCAAAGTAGCGTCCTGAAAAATAAGCAGCAATTTCTTTCGCTCGACTGGGTAAATTAAGCCCTTTTTCCATCTTTATTACAATACGAGCAGGACGAGAAAGCAGTAAATAAACCTTAACTTCCTGCTTAATTAGCTCCTCCAATAAGCGCAAACCATAGTCCGCACCAGAAGCGCCCGTCATAATAAGTGTCACCGTTTTAGGTTTCATGAGATTCCAAAGCATCCAATAAGCGTTGATGAATACCACCAAAACCCCCATTACTCATAATGAGCACATATTCTGTACTGGAATCATTCACAAGCGTAGCGATAATATCATCAATATCCTTTGCTAATATCGCCTTATCACCTACTCCCTCAACCACTGATTGCATATCCCAGTCAACATCACTCGGTTGATATAAAATGACTTGATCCGCCAAAGCGAGAGAGTCTGCGAGTTGCTCTTTATGCGTACCTAAGCGCATCGTATTAGAACGAGGCTCTAATATTGCTGTGATTTTGGCACTACCGACATTCTTACGCAAACCATCTAATGTCTTAGTAATAGCAGTAGGATGATGAGCAAAATCATCATAGACTGACACTTTCCCTACTTTGCCACGCAATTGCATCCGTCGCTTAACACCTTTGAACTCAGCCAAGGCATCAATAGCATGCTCAACAGGAACGCCAACATGACGTGCTGCCGCAATCGCTGCTAATGCATTAGCAACATTATGCTCACCCAATGAGTTCCAACGAACAATACCTTGCTCAGCACCCTCAAAGAACACCTTAAACTCACTGCCATCTGCTCTTAAATAGTCAACAGACCAGCCATCATTAGCATGATCAGCTTGGAATCTTTCGGTCTTTGTCCACACACCCCGATCTAGGACATCATCTAAAGCAGGCTCTTGAGCATTAGTCACTACTAGACCTTGACTGGGAACCATACGCATTAAATGATGGAACTGTGTTTTGATTGCCTCTAAATCAGCAAAAATATCAGCATGATCAAATTCTAAATTATTTAATACTAGGGTTTTAGGGTGATAATGAACAAACTTAGAACGCTTATCAAAGAAAGCGGTATCGTACTCATCCGCCTCAACAACAAAGAAATCACTACCTCCTAAACGTGCAGAAACACCAAAATTCTCTGGTACACCACCAATAAGAAATCCAGGATTCATACCCGCATATTCCAATATCCATGCCAACATACTAGCCGTTGTCGTTTTACCATGTGTCCCTGCAACTGCCAGTACCCATTTATCTCGTAAAATATTTTCATAAAGCCACTGTGGACCTGAGCTATATTTTATACTGCCATTCAGCATATCTTCAACAACAGGCATTCCTCGTGCCATGACATTACCAACAACAATCGTTTCAGTATCCGTAGGGATATTTTCTGTGAGTAAACCTGAGGATAATTCAATCCCCTGCTCTGCTAGTAAAGTACTCATTGGTGGATAAACATTCTCATCCGAACCACTAATAACCAAACCTGATTCTTTGGCTAATAAAGCAACTCCCCCCATGAAGGTGCCACAAATTCCTAATATATGTGTTGTCATACTGCTCCTATTTATTGAGTGCCTTGAAGGCTCTCTACTGCTGTTATAATGGGTAAAGGACGCGATATGCCATATCCTTGACCATAATCAACGCCTATATCCTGTAAAATACGAATGATTTCATCATTCTCTACATATTCTGCAATGACCTTCAACCCCATCACATGACCTACTTGATTAATGGATCGTATCATTTCTTGTGAAATGGTATCAGTCTCTAAGTTCTTAACAAACACCCCATCAATCTTCAAATAATCAACAGGCAGTTCACGTAAATACTCATAGGAGCTAATACCCGTACCAAAATCATCCAAAGAGAAACTACAGCCAACTGCTTTTAAAGTCTTAATAAAATTCATCACTAATTTAATATCATTAGCGGCAACCGTCTCTGTTATTTCAAAACAAATCATTTTAGGGTTAACCCCAGAATTCTTTACTATCTGTAAAACAGTGTTTAAAAAGGAGACCTCATTAACACTTTGCCCTGACAAATTAATAGAGAAAACAGGCAGTGGCTTAGTCTGCTTAACATTTGCAAGGTGCTTAAGCGCCTCTTTCACCACCCATTGATCAATCTCGAGCATCAAGCCTTGTTGCTCCGCAGAAGGCAGAAACTCAATCGGTGATATTTGTACACCGTCTTCAAATAGACGAATTAAAGTCTCATAATGATAAAAAGGCTGTTTTGCTTCATTCACGGCTAAAGGATGAATAGGCTGAGCATACAACTCAAACTTATTATCCTTAATCGCTGAACGTATCCTCCCTACCCATGAAAGATTACTTTTTCTTGCCAGCACAGCCTCATCTGTTGCAGAGAATATATTAATACGATTCCCCCCTTTGTCTCGTGCAATACGACTAGCAATATCAGCATCAGAGATTACTTGTGAAGGTGAGGTACTATATTTTTCATGCACCAACAAAAAGCCAACACTGGCTGTGACATTAAATTTATCTTCATGCCATGTAAATTCAAATTTTTCTATTGCTTGGCGAATTTTATGAGTTAATGTTAAGGCGACATTAGGCTCTTCTTCACGAAATAAAATAGCAAAATCTTCATAACCCACCCGTGATAATATATTACGCTTCCTCGTGATAAAGTCTTTAATAATGATGCTAACTTTTTTAACTAAGGCATCGCCTGCAGAGTGCCCTGCCGCATCGGTAACATTTTTTAATTTATCCAAAGAGATATAACAAAAAACATGGGTTGCTGAATGTTTTTTTACATCAGTCAAAGCATGTTTTAAAGTTAATTCCATGGCGTGACGATTGGTTAAACGAGTCAATGCATCGTAGTTTTCCAAGAAACTCACCTTGGATTCCAGCATACGCTTTTCACTAATATCATTAATGACTAAGGCATAACTGTGATCATTGGACTTTTTATAAAGAAAGTTGATGGGGGATATTAAGATATTCGTTAATAACTCATGATCCGTGGCGACCAACACATAATCCCCTGATACGTTTGATTGAATATTATTGAGTAAATCAGTCACAGGACGATGGGTTTTATCATCACGAATAGAATAAAGCGACCAAAAACACTTACCTAGCACACTGCGTTGCTCGCACTGGAGTAATTCTTCAGCATTCCTATTTAAAAAAAGAATAATCCCACTTCTATCCACCAAAATAACGGCATCACGTACCACATTGAGTGATTTTTGCATAGACAAAATCACCGCTTCTTTGCGCCCACTAAAACGGAAATATAAGTCTTTTAATAATTCAAGTAACAACAAAATAATAATCCTACGGATTTTTTACCAATCGATGTTATGGAGAAATCAATAATCAAGGTTTTATTAGAATAGCTATTTAAAGACTCCGATGAAACAATGTGAGCCCAACCTTTTGATTAATAATTTTTTTGATATTTTTCAAATAAAGCAACATTCACTGCTCTCTATCACCCGATAGAGAACAGTGTTTAGTAATGATAATATTAGAAATTAGCACCAATAGAGAACTGTACTTCCTCCTCTTCATCATCACCACTAACGTTCATTGGCTTAGCATAACTCAAAGTTAATGGCCCCATCGGTGATAACCATGTTGCACCGACACCCACAGAATAACGTAGCTCATCCGCTTCAAAAGCACCTGTGCTACTAAAGACATTACCTGCATCAGCAAAGATGCTCATACGTAATGCTTTATTATCTGCCATAAAGGGAACGGGAAATAACAATTCTGCTGTAGTTGCTGCAGAAAAATCACCACCGACTGCATCACCACTTTCATGTACGCCTAATGTATTTCTCTTAAAGCCACGTACTGAACCAATACCACCAGAATAAAAACGCTCAAAGAAGGGTAGCTCTTTATTTGTGCCACCATAAGCACCACCATAAGATAAGGCACCTTTTAAAGCAAAACTCATCTGGCTAGTCACAGGCCAATAATTTGCTGCACGATATTTCAGCTTGTAGTATTCAAGGTCACTACCTGGTAATCCTGCTTCTAATGCTAAGGACTGCTTATTACCCTTGGTTGGGAAAATAGAGCGGTCTCGTGTGTCATGTACATAACTCACCGTACCCAGTAATTCATCATAAACTGAACCATTGGCTGCTACAAAATTCCGAATAAAGGCAGGTGAATTTGTTGTTGTTTTGATCTCACGGTGCTCATAACCCAAGCTAAAGCGGAATGAATTATTTTCCCCCATAGGCAGAGTATAATTGAGTCGTGCTCCATAAGTATCACTGATATAGTTAGAAATTAGGTCATTTTCTGAAGTATCGGTTGCATTGTAATAAACATCAAAACCACGTCCCACACCCTCTATTGTATGATAAGGGTTGAAATAGCTCACACTAAGACGTTTCGTTGCACTTGAGTTACTAGCACTCACACCCAGACTTTTACCTGAGCCAAGGAAGTTTTGCTGTTTCAGCCCTAAATTAAAGGTAATACCACCATTTTGAGAGTAACCAAGACCCGCATTAAATTGATTAGAAAGTTGCTCTTTAATGGTCACCTCAAGGTCTACCTGATCGGTAACACCTGCAACCTCTACTCGCCTAATCTTAACCGACTGTACATAGGGTAATCGCTGTATACGAGCCTTAGAACGAGCGACTTTTTCACGTGAATACCAAGAACTTTCTAGCTGACGCATCTCTCGGCGATAAACAATATCTTTTGTTCGATAGTTACCACCAATATTGATCCGACGTACATAAACGCGTTTGCCTTGCTCTGATTGGAAATCTATATTAACAAGATTACGTGCTTCATCAACCTTTAGATTAAGTCCAACTCGAGCAAAGGCATGACCACCTTTTGCTATACGTTGCCGCAATGCTTTACGTGAAGCTTCTAATCTTTTTTGTGAGAAAACCTGCCCCTCACGCATCGTCAAAACTGATTGTGCTTGCTGAGCGGTTATACCCTTGACTGAACTAACATCAACCTTGCCTATACGATAACGATCACCTTCACGTATCGCAATATTAACAATCATTGATTTTTTATCAGGGGTTAAACCAACATTACTATCAGTGATTTCAAAGTGAAGATAACCTTGGTCACGATAGAATGAAGTAATTTTTTCTCTATCACCATGCAGACGCTGTTGAGAGTACTTATCTCTATCAGAGAAAGGGTTTAAACTACGGGTACCCGTTTCCATTAAGCGACGTAAAACAGCATCAGAGTAAGCCTTATTTCCCGTGATATTAACCTGTGTAATACGTGAAGTGAGACCTTCGTTAATCACAATGTTAACAGCAACTCGACCACGAGCTAGTGGTTTAGTATCCACTTTAACATCAACACCATATTTACCCATTGCGAGGTATTGTTGCTTAATTTGATGCTCAGCTTGAGACAAGGCAACTTTATTTAAAGTCAGCCCTCGCCTCAAACCCAATTTATTAAGTCCAGCAATAATCTGTGGCGTTTTGAATGCCTTGTTACCACTAATATTAATTTCACCAACCGCAGTCCGTTCTAGTACATTCACCACTAAAACATTACCCACTTGCTCTAAATTAACATCTGAAAACAAACCTGTTTTATATAAGGAGCCAACAATGTCAGCCGTCATATAGTCTTTATAGGTTTCCCCGCGTTTTAACGGAATATTGGCCAAGACAGTACTAAGAGCAACACGCTGTGTACCAACGACACGAATATCCTGAACCACAAAACTAGCTGCTAAGGCACTTTGAGAAAGTGCAAGCATAGCACTAGCAATAAAGAGTGGAAGTCTTAATTTATTCATATTATTTATTTTAATAGTCGTAGAATATCATTGTAAAAAGCTAGTACCATTAATGTACCAACCATTGCTAAGCCAATGCGCATCCCAATTTCCTCAACCGCTTCTGAAACAGGGCTGCCTTTAATTAATTCGATCGTATAGAAGAGTAAATGACCACCATCCAGTACAGGCACTGGCAATAAGTTCATAATACCGAGGCTTAAACTAATCAGTGCTAAAAATCCTATGAAAAAAGAAAGGCTAATTGCCAAGCTTTTTCCTGCATAATTTGCAATCGATATCGGTCCACTAATATTCTTTAAAGAAGCCTCCCCTGTCACCAACTTGCCCATAACACCCAATGACAAACTCGTCATTTTCCATGTATATTTTGCTCCTTCAACGAATGCTGTCGGTGCTGAATAACTCACCTCTGTACGCAGGCGTTTTGATGTTGCCTCATCACTCACTCGACCAATGCCAATACCCACCATGACTCTTGACTCACCTTTTATCTCTATTGTTTTTGGTGTTACCTCTAAGGTTATTTCTTTTTCTTTCCCTGTAGCAACATCTTTTCTAGAGACAATAATAGGCAGTGTTTTTCCTTCATTTTTTTTGATAATAGCACTAAATTCAGCAAAGCCATGAATCGGCACACCATTTAACGAAATTAATTTATCATTGGCTTTAATGCCAGCCTTATCTGCTGGGCTATCCTTCATTGGCTGACCAAAAGCCACAAAGTAATTACCCCACAAGTTAAAGCCCATTTTCTTTAAGGGATCGCCCTCATCAGCAAAAAGTTTAAGGGCAGATAAATCTAATTTCCGTATTGTTGCACGACCCTCTTCGGTCTTCACATGAACATTAATCTGCGCTGGATTAGCTAAGTATTCAGATAATAAAGTCACTGAGAAATCAGAAAGTGTCGCAACGGGTTCGCCATTAACTGCTGTGACTAAATCTTGATTCTGAAAACCTGCAATAGCCATGGGAGAGTTCGCATCAACATTACCCACATAAGGGTTTAAGGCCGATATTCCTACCATAAACATTAACATATAGGCAAAGATTGCAAAGATAAAATTAATCGCAGGCCCTGCAAAGACAATCGCCATCCGCTTCCATACAACTTGCTGATTAAAGCTTCTATGAAGCTCATGATCTTCAACCTTGCCTTCACGCTCATCCAGCATTTTAACGAAGCCACCGAGAGGAATTGCTGCAAGAATATATTCTGTTTTATCCGCACTTTTTGAAGTATAGGTAAACAATGGCTTACCAAAACCAATGGAGAATTTTAATACTTTAACACCCAGCTTTTTTGCTACCCAATAGTGTCCAAATTCATGTACAGCAACCAGTATTGCAATCGTTACTAAGAATGCGAAAGTATTCATTAAAAAAGTAGACATCAATCTATATAACCTTATTTATAAACATATTGTTGTATTTATATCAACTAAGCCACAAAAAGCAATCTTTAATACGAAGGAGTCAAAATTAAACAGCTTATGGAGGTCTATGAGTTACCAAGATACAAGCCGATTACTGACAATAAAAATGATTAAATATTGCTACTTAAAGAAATGTAGCATATATTTTACTATGAATATAAAGTGACCGATAGAGTGCTATTGCACAGTGATACTAAGCTTGATCAAGCTTCCAAGCCAAGGCTTTTTCTCGACTATGACTATCCTGCTGAAGAATTTCATTGATATGGGTTGGCGTACCAGACGGGCTATCGGCGAGGCAGTGTTCTATCATCTGTGGAATTTGAGTAAATAAAATTTCACCCTGTAAGAAGGCTGCTACGGCTATTTCATTAGAGGCATTTAACGCAATACTTGCATAACCTCCTGCTCGGTGAGCTTCATACGCCAAACGTAAGCAAGGAAAGCGCTCAAAATTAGGTTGCTCAAAGTCAAGCCGAGCTAAATCAAAAAAGTCAAGCGATTCAACACCTGCATCCATTCGCTCTGGCCATGCTAATGAATAAGCAATAGGCGTACGCATATCAGGATTACCCAGTTGTGCAATGACCGAGCCATCAACATAAGAAACCATCGAATGAATGGTACTTTGGGGATGTACGACCACCTGTATTTGCTTTTCATTGACTGCAAATAACCAACAGGCCTCAATGACTTCAAGTCCTTTATTCATCATTGTTGCAGAGTCTACTGAGATCTTCTTGCCCATATCCCAGTTAGGATGAGCAACCGCCTCAGCAACGGTCACTGCATGTAGAGTATCAATCTCACGATTTCTAAAAGGTCCACCTGAGCCAGTGAGTAATATTTTCTCTACACCACGTAAATTTTGTCCGACAGGCATTGATTGGAAAATAGCATTATGCTCACTATCAATTGGCAAGAGTTCAGCATGATTATCACGTATCGCATCCATAAAGAGCTGACCTGACATGACCAATGCTTCTTTATTGGCTAATAAGACTCGCTTGCCTGATTGGGCTGCGGCTAAACTTGGTAACAAACCTGCTGCACCCACAATAGCTGCCATGACATAATCAACATGCTCAGAACTTGCCACCTCTTCAAGCGCTTTAGCCCCTTGAAGAACCTTCGTTTCTTCAGCCACTGTACCCTGTAATAATTGACTCAATTGCTGTGCTGAAGCTTCATCAACCATGACGGCATAATGGGGTTTAAACTGGAGACATTGCGCTAGTAATTTTTCCACATGAGTATTTGCGGTTAAAGCAAACACGGTATATTGATCGAGGTGACGAGAAATAACATCTAAGGTACTCACACCAATAGAACCCGTTGCACCCAAAATTGTAATGGAAGTTTTACTGGACATATTAAATACCTAGTTAATCACAATACCTGACCAAATGAGACCTGCTGTTAAAATAACCACAGCAGCAAGCAAACTATCCACACGATCTAGAATTCCACCATGACCTGGTAATAATTGACCCGTATCTTTCATTTTGGCTTCACGTTTCATCATACTAATAAATAAATCTCCTGAAATAGAAGCAATGACAACAATTAAAATCAATAAAATAAAGTAAATCCAGTAAGTCTGATCGATGTTAAAAAATAGGATGCCTAATGCTGACCAAATAAAACCACCGACTAATGCTCCATACATACCAGCATAGGTTTTATTAGGGCTTAACTCTAAAGCAAGTTTTGTTGTACCAAACGCCTTGCCTGTAAAGTAGGCAGCAGTATCCGCAATGACCGTTAACATGATCAGGAATAACACCCAGTATGGAGAACTTTTATGCAGTACCGTCAACAGCGACCATGCCGAGGGTAATACAATTAAGCCTGCAACAATAAAAACATAGCTATTTTTTTTATAAAAGTCCCCCCCTTTTTGATACATTGCTAAAGCAGAAAAAATCATCACCTGACAGGTTAAAGCAAGTAGTAACACCGTGGTATCAATAGGATAGAAGAATAAAATAGAAGCAATAACAAGCAATACAACAATATAAGCAAACTGCCATGGCAAAAGCTTCATTGTGATATTAATTGGATTTTGTCTATTCCCAATCGTTGTTTGTTTTACTGCTATCGCCAACCTAGCCCACTCAAAGCCACCCAGCACCAAAATAGGCACTAGAGTGACAATAGAAAATACTTCGGTTGATAACAATAAAATGGCGGCAACAATCACTGGTAGAAGTATTGTTGCGGTAATAATCCTTTGCTTAAGCATTGCTATCTCCTGTTAGTTGATCCCCAGTTTTACCAAAGCGCCGTTGTCGATCAGCATAGGACTGTAATGCAAGAGAAAAAGCCTTGTCATCAAAATCTGGCCACAACGTATCACAAAAATAAAGCTCGGTATAAGCAAGTTGCCACATGAGAAAGTTACTAATACGAACTTCCCCACCTGTACGAATAAATAAATCAGGGTCAGGAACACCTTTTGAAGTGATGGTGTTAGCAATGACCTTCTCTGTGATAGCTTCAGGCTCTAAGCCACCCTCTTTCACTTGCTTTGCTAGTTGCTGACAAGCTTGAGTAATATCCCAACGTCCACCATAATTAGCAGCGATTGATAGGTGTAAACGAGAACCTTCTTTAGTCTGTTGCTCTATGGTATCAAAAGTATCTTGTAAATCTTGGCTAAAACCAAGGCGGTTTCCTATGATCTGCACGGAGACACCTTGCTCTTGTAATTCCAGAGCTTCCTTTTTTAAAGTCTTCATTAATAAGGACATTAAAAGGCTCACTTCTTTCTTTGGACGCTTCCAGTTTTCACTACTAAATGCAAAAATAGTCAGATAGCGGACACCATTGTTAACACAAAACTTAACGGCACGACGTACAGACTCTACTCCTTTCTTATGACCAAAAGGTCGTGGCATTAGCCGTGATTTAGCCCAACGACCATTGCCATCCATAACAATAGCGACATGTTGAGGAATATTATGATTCAATGCTAACTCCCTTTATGAATAGAGTAATATTAACTATACTGCCATCAACTCTTGCTCTTTATCTTTCAATACTAGATCAACTTCAGCAATATGCTTATCTGTTAATTTTTGAACATCTTCTTGTGCTTTACGCTCTTCATCTTCAGAAGCATCACCCTCTTTCTGTAATAACTTAAAATCAGAGTTTGCATCACGACGAATATTACGAATAGCAACACGACCACCCTCAGCCTCATTTCTAACCACACGCACTAAGTCTTTACGACGCTCTTCTGTGAGTGGAGGGAGTGGCACACGAATAACCGTACCTGCTGACATTGGGTTCAAGCCCAAATCAGAGTTCATAATCGCCTTTTCAACGACCTTAATCATTGAATCTTCCCACAAAGTCACACACAAAGTTCGTGCATCCTCAGCGGTAATATTAGAAACCTGTGATAAAGGTACTGAGCTACCATAATAATCAACACTAAGGTGCTCTAATAAGCTCGGATGTGCGCGACCCGTACGGATCTTAATCAGCTCCGATTGAAGAGAGGTAACACTTTTAGCCATTCTCTCAGCGGCATCTTCAATTATTTCATCAATCATTTTTTATTACCTCAATTCTTTAAAATACTATACAACGTTGGGCTGTAAGCAAGTTCCTGTCGACTCACCACGGATAATAGCGGAAAGCTTGCCTTGTTCAAACAAATTATAGACCTGCATTGGCATTCCATTATCACGACAGAGTACCATCGCTGTTAAATCCATGACACCCAGTTGTTGACTAATCGCATCATCAAATGATAGTTGATCATAGCGCTTGGCATCAGGATTAAGTTTAGGGTCAGAGTCATAGACACCATCAACCTTCGTTCCTTTGATCAATACATCGGCTTGAATTTCTAATGCTCGAAGACTCGCTGCGGTATCTGTAGTGAAATACGGATTACCAGAACCTGCCGCCATTAAGGTGATATAACCCTGATCAAGATAACTACGCGCTCGTTGTGCAGAATAAGGCTCACAAGCCTGTTCCATACTGAAGGCGGATAACACAACAGCTTTAGCACCTTGTTTAATACACTGATCTTGTACTGCTAGCGCATTCATTACCGTCGCTAACATGCCCATTTGGTCGGCTCGTGTACGATCAATACCTGCCTGAGCTAGACCTGCACCACGAAAGATATTACCACCACCAATGACGATACCGACTTCAACACCTAGTTGACTAATAGCAATAACTTCCGCTGTTAATGCTGCTAATACATCAGAATCTATACCAAAGTCGTTATCACCCATCAAGGCTTCACCACTTAGCTTTAATAATACTCGTTGATATTTTGCATCTGTCATTTTATTTCCCCACAGTAACCAAGAATTATTGTTGAATCAATCCAACCGATAGAAGACATGCCATAAAAAAGGGGCTAACTGCCCCTTTTTTATAACGAAGATGAATCAAAGAATAAAGATTTAATCACTTATTCCTAAGAAGCACAATACAAGCTATTCACCTTTAAAAAACTAGTCACAAATTTAACTATTAATCTGTGCCATCACTTCTGCTGCAAAATCTTCTTGCTTCTTCTCAATGCCGTCACCGACTTCATAACGAACAAAGGCTTCAACAGATGCGCCTGCTGATTGAAGTAACTGTCCCACGGTTTGATCAGGATCTTTAACAAAAGGCTGACCCACCAGTGTAATTTCAGACAAGAATTTACGCATACGCCCTTCTACCATTTTTTCAATGATATTAGCAGGTTTGCCACTACCTTCAGCTTGAGCGACCAGAATTTCTTTTTCTTTAGCAATATCTTCAGCAGGTACTTGCTCTTCAGAAACACAAGAAGGATTACTTGCTGCAACATGCATGGCAATATCTTTGCCTAGTACTTCATCACCACCAATGAGTGATAATATAACACCAATTTTCTCACCGTGTAGATAAGTATGTAAAGTACCTGACTCTGTTGTCATTAACTCAAAACGGCGTACTTGGATATTTTCACCAATCTTAGAAACAAGGTTTGCACGCGTTTCTTCTACTGTTTCACCACTTTCTAGTGGTAGACTTGATAAAGCTTTAACATCCACTGGCTTGTCTGCTAATACTGCGGAAACAACCGACTCAGCAAAGCCAATAAAGCTAACATCTTTAGCAACAAAATCTGTTTCAGAGTTCACTTCTAGTAGTGCACCTTCTGATCCTGTCTCGCCTACAGTAGCAACAATACGTCCTTCTGCTGCAATACGACTGGCTTTTTTATCTGCCTTAGCAGCACCTTTTTTACGCATATTGTCGATGGCTAAATCCATATCGCCATTAGACTCAACTAGCATAGTCTTACATTCCATCATACCCGCGCCTGTTCTTACACGCAGTTCTTTAACCATTGCAGCAGTAATTGCCATTATGTATTACCTTTGATTGTAAATAACAACTTTAGCTATCCAACATTTTTTGAATAAAGCAACCAATGAATCAATAGTGTTTTAAGTTGTTATGAAATTAAATGAGTCATTAGCTCTACCTTGTACATCCATCATCAAAGGATGAATACACAAAGTAAAGTAAGACTTCTTATTTATGCTTTAGCTTCTGCTGTCGCTGAATCATCAGCGCCTGTGCTTGTCTCTGTGTCAGCTTTAGGAGCTTCTTCAGTAGTCGGTGCTTCTTCAGTCGGTGCTTCTTCTGTTACTGTCTCAGGAGCTTGTTGTGCTGTTGCAGCACTCATCTCTTCTGCTGTCTTTGCTGAGCTTAGATGTGCATCAGCAATCGTATCAGCAACAACGGCAGTATAAAGCTGAATAGCACGAATCGCATCATCATTTCCAGGAATGATATAATCAATGTTGTCTGGTGAGTTATTGGTATCAACGATTCCAATAACAGGAATTCCAAGCTTCTTTGCTTCTTTTACAGCAATTGACTCAAAACCAACATCAACAACAAATAATACATCAGGAAGCTTACGCATATCCTTGATACCACCTAAACTTTTATCAAGCTTATCGTGTTCTCTTTGCATCATGAGTGCTTCTTTCTTGCTACGATTTTCTAGCGCAACAACATCGCCAAGAATTTTTTCAAGCTCATGTAAACGGCGCACTGACTGTTTAACTGTTTTATAGTTAGTCAACATGCCACCTAACCAGCGCTGGTTAACATAAGGCATTGAACAACGTAGTGCTTCTTCTTTAATAGCAACTTGAGCCGAACGCTTAGTACCAACGAACATGACTTTACCACCGTTAGAAACAATATTTCCTAAGTAGTTGATCGCCTCATTGAACATAGGCAATGTTTGCTCTAAGTTAATAATATGAATTTTATTTCTAGCACCAAAAATATACGGTGCCATTTTTGGATCCCAGTAACGACACTGGTGTCCGAAGTGTACGCCTGCTTCTAGCATTTGGCGCATTGTAACTTTAGCCATAATTATAACCTTAATTGTATGGGTTGGGCCTCCACGCATCCCATTTAACAACTAAGATAGTATAAAGCTATCAAAGCACCCTGTTAAATGTGTCGATCCGTGTGTGTAGTAAAACTAAACTCTAGGAATATATAACCCTAAGAGAGTAGAATGATATTGCGATTTTCGCGTGCGCTTTATACCATAATTCAAACCTATTAACCACTCTTAAAAGCAGGAATACATGTCAATATCGATAAAAACCGATGAAGAAGTAGAAAAAATGCGGATTGCAGGAAAGCTTGCTGCAGATGTTTTAGTCATGATTGAGGAATATATTAAGGCAGGTGTTAGCACTAATGATCTCGATAAAATCTGTCATGATTATATTGTTGATGTCCAAGATGCCATCCCAGCCCCCTTAAATTATAGAGGCTTTCCTAAATCTATTTGCACCTCTCTAAATCACCAAGTATGCCACGGTATACCCAATGATAAGAAACTAAAAAATGGTGATATTATTAATATTGACATTACGGTTATTAAAGAGGGTTATCATGGTGATACCAGTAAAATGTTTGCGGTAGGAACGATTCCACCTTATGCACAAAGACTGTGTGATGTTGCCCATAAAGCACTCTATATTGGTATTAACCAAGTTAAACCAGGCATACGATTAGGTGATATTGGTTATGCAATCCAACATTATGCTGAAGCACAACACACCTCGGTAGTTCGAGAATACTGTGGTCATGGTATTGGAGTAAAATTCCATGAAGATCCACAAATACTGCATTATGGTAAACCTCACACAGGGGATTTAATCACTGAGGGCATGACCTTTACCATTGAACCCATGATCAATCTTGGTAAACGTCACATCAAAATGCTAGGTGATGATTGGACAGTGGTGACAAAAGACCATAAGCTATCTGCCCAATGGGAACACACACTGTTAGTCACAAAAACAGGTGTCGATATTCTCACTTTACGGGCAGAAGAAGAAAACTGGCGAGATACTCTTGACTAAAAAAACAACATGGCAACATGACCTTACACTATTAGCCACTGACATCAAGCGCTCTACTGCGGTTGATTCAGTGACATTAATTGATTTTTTAGTGCAAGGTCGTGTGATACTCGATCAGGCATTTAAAGATCAGCACAATATTCAGAAAATACTGGCAGAATATAGCCATCTACTGGATCACATCCTCTGTCATCTTTGGCGATCCTATGATAAGCCTGCACAAAATATTGCCTTAATTGCAGTCGGTGGCTATGGTCGCCAAGAAATGCACCCTCTTTCAGATATTGATCTATTAATTGTATTAGATGATGAAGCCGAACCAGAGATGGCGGAAGTAATTGGTCGTTTTATTACCCAGCTTTGGGATTTAAAGCTAGAAATTGGTCAAAGTGTCCGTACATTAGACCAGTGTGTTGTAGAAGCTGAAAATGATCTCACGGTCATTACTAACCTTATTGAGGCTCGCCACTTATGTGGTGATGCAACATTGCTTAAGCAGCTAAATAAACGTATTAGTACCGATAAGATATGGCCTAGCGCACAGTTCTTCCAAGCTAAACTGGGTGAAAAAAGTACGCGCTATGAGAACTTTGGTGATACCGCTTATCGGGTCGAACCCAACCTAAAACAAAGCCCTGGTGGATTACGTGATATCCAGATGATTTCTTGGGTAACAAAGCGTGCCTATTGCACTTTGTCACTGAAAGAGCTTCGAGATAAAAGCCTAATTACTGAAGCAGAATATAAGGTACTAATAGAAAGCCGAGACTTTCTATGGCGTGTTCGCTACGCTATTCACCAGTTAAGTAAACGTAAGGATGATCGTTTATTATTGGAATTTCAGCAACCATTGGCCACACTCTTTGCTTATAAAAATAAAGCAGATGAACCTAATAGCAACCATGCAGTAGAACAGTTCATGCAAAAATATTTCCGTGTTATCACTGAAATGGAGCGTATGAGTGAGTTGTTACTCGGTATTTTTAGAGAGCAATTAATTGATGATAGTGATAATAATAAAGCGGAGGTCAATGTCATCATCAATGACTGGTGTGAGCGTAGAGGTCAATACCTTAATATTACACAATGTGATATTTTCACTCAACATCCCCATACACTGCTAGAGATTTTTTACCTGCTACAAACGAATAGTGGTTTACGTGGGCTATCACCTAGCTCCATTCGCATGATCCACTCACATCTCAGTACCATTGATGATGAGTATCGCAATAACCCTAAGCATAAAAGAATCTTTATGCAAATCATGTCAGAATCACATGGTATTACCTACACATTAAGGCGAATGAATCGCTATGGTCTTTTAGCCGCGTGGATACCTGAGTTTGCCAATATTGTTGGCAGAATGCAGTTTGATCTTTTTCATAGCTATACGGTAGATGATCATAGCTTACGAGTGATTAACTATATCCGTCGTAATAGCGTGGCTGAAGGTGCAGAAAAAATGCCCTATGAGAGCCTTATTTTTAAAAGCTTACCAGACCCTCGCATTCTTTATATTAGTGGTTTGTTTCATGATATTGCCAAAGGTCGTGGGGGTAATCATTCAGAATTAGGGGCTATTGATGCCTATCATTTTGCTCGTTCACATGAGCTAGGTTATTTTGATGCAGAACTTATTAAGTGGATAGTAAAAAATCATTTATTGCTCAGTATGACCGCCCAGAGAAAAGATACTTCTGACCCTGATGTTATTGCTGAGTTTGCTAATAAAATGGGTGATGCTGATCGTTTAGATTATCTCTATCTCTTGACGATTGCAGACATGAAAGCCACCAATCCCAGTTTGCTTAATGGTTGGAAGTTGTCCTTGCTACAAACCTTACATAAAAATACTCGTAAGGTACTTAAATTAAAAAGACCACCTGCGAGTTATGCAGAACTCTCAACACAAAAGAAGTGCTCAGTATTAGAACAGTTACCGATGAATGATATTGACTATGAAAAAGGTGAAGGTTTTTGCACTCGAATGGGCGATGATTATCTACTAAATCATAGTGTTGATACTATTTTATGGCAAATGTCATTTATTCAATCTGATAATGTTTATCCTATTATTCAGTTGAAGTTTGACTCGCAACACAATAATATCATGCTATTTATTTATACTCATGGTTCTGATCGGTTATTTAACCAAACAACCAGTGTATTAGAGCGTTTTAATATCAATACGGTCGCTGCATTTGTCATGCAAACACCCAATAAATTCTCGCTAGCAACATTACAAATTATTGACCAAGAAGATATGTCATTATTGGATAGTGACAATCAACGCTACCTTATTGATGCCTTACGCAGTAGCATTACTGACAGCAATACCAAAAATCAAACACAATTCAAGTTACCTCGTTTACTCAAAGCATTCAATGTCCCTACTCAAATTAGCTTTAGTCAAGATCGAGAAAAAGAGCTCACACAGGTGAGTATTCGAGCCATGGATTATCCAGGAGTACTCTCTCGTATCAGCCGTGTCTTTTATCAGCACAAATACCACTTAGTGAATGCAAAAATTGCCACACTAGGGGAGGAGGTGGAAGATATTTTTTATATCACCGACCACAATAATCAGGCAATTGAAGACGAAGCACTGCTCTCTGTTCTCAAAGAGAGCCTAACGAATGCAATCAACCCTGAGACCTCGACATAGATCAGCTAAGACAATAAGCGAGAGTCATCTGCCTATTCCCTCATGTACTCCCTAAAAGTTCATCAGGCAAACGTTTCTCGGCGATATTATGACCGAGCTTACGTTGCCAGCTAATAATCACTCGAAACTGCTCTACAGGGGGACGCTTACGAAGCAAATGCTCAAACTGACCAATACCTTTTATTTTACAAAGATAGGATATAGCATTAAACCATGCCATATCATAACCTTGAGTTTTAATATTAAAGTTCTTGCAATAAAGTTTGCCATCTTGACTTCCTGAAACAACAAAAGCGGGGGTGTAATAGCTAACCTTACGTTTGCGTTTGGTTTTAGCACCTCGTTTAGGTCTGTTCTTAGTATTCACTAAAAATTTCATCTTAACACCCCCTACTCCTGTTACATAGGCGGAGTTTCTTCGTTTTTCAACACGTTCTTTATTCTTTTGAGCTGCAATAATATTAGCTTCAAACTTCCACTCTGCTTCAATTTGAACCGCCTTTTTATGGTCGATCTCAAAAGCTTCTGGTGATTTTGGGTGAAAATATTTTTGACGTAATAATCCACCGACAGATACAGCTATACGTATTTGCGAGCTATCTTCTGTTATGTAAATGGGCACAAATATAAACCTCAATAGCACAAATTTAATCTAAAGGATTATATATAGAGATACGGAAGATATTTAGAAAGAATACAATTAAACATCATGATGCTTAATCGCTAAAAGACTTTAAATATCCCTATATAAAAACCTTATTAATGTAACAAAAAAACAACATTTAACATTAGGTATTATTTAATAACACATTAAAGCAACATATCGACTACAATCTATGATAAGCTACTGATTTTTAATCCTAATGGAGTATTTACTTGTCTTTTATATGATTAGGGGAGACCCAATATAATATTCTAAAAATAAAACTCACGACACAGTGGTTTTAGGTTTTGAAAATATTAAAAGTACAATATTCTAGTTATGAAAATCCATTTTGCAACTAACTAAGAAGCTCCCACATTTCTCTTATTGAAATACCATCAAATAATGTATCATTTAATAATAAAATAATTAAGAGGGGATGGATATTGCTACAATTTATATCAAATTACTAGTACTTTTAAGCATGGAATGCACAATAAGACGGATCTAAGTAAAAATATAGCCTATTAGATGCACTCTTAGCCAGTAATATCACTATAATAGAGCACTATCATTAGATCTTATGATAATACTCAAACTACAGCTATTGAGACATTAAAAAAGTCATGTGCTAGATAGCGATAGAAGAGGCACAGACACCCACTGAAAGAATTAAACTAGATTAATTTTTTTGAAAATGATCAACCACCACCCGTAAACGACGAAAACTATCGCCATCCAATGTATCAAAGGGAATAAAAAAGGAAGAGATACGCTGATCACTATCACAAAAAACCAACACAACGAGCCACTTAGAAACAAAGCTAGAGGGTAAGAGTGTTTGCTCCCTCTCTTCGCCATGTTGGAAAGTAGCCATCCATACTGCTTTTTCTTTACCAGAACCTAGCATATAACAGACTGATTTAATCGAGTTAATAGTTGATAATTGAGCAATAGACTGATGATAGTGAAAGCGGTAGGAAGCGATAATGATTATCGCTAAAATAAGATTAATGATAAAACCTAGACCGAATAAACCCAACACAACAATCAGTACAAAGCTGTGCATAAACAACAAACCCCAATGCAATAATCGGGAAGAACCCACCGTGATCCATAGGGGTTGCTGATATGGGCTAATAGCCATCGAGAAAATGGTCAATGTGTCTAGTGACTTATATTCGACTGAGTTCTTTGGCTATTTTATTTCTAAGTTTATACGGTACTGACTGATTCATCATAATGGCAAATGGCTTCCACTGCCCTTTATCAACGACATAACCTGCCAATGTACTCACCCGATTCAAAGTACCTGATTTAGCATAAACCCGTCGCTCTATTTCGGGAAGCAAGTGCCGCCAAGGTTTAAAATACCCTAACAATTCAACTAAGTGCTGTGGTGACAAACGATTTTTTCGAGAAAGCCCGGCACCATCACGCATCGAGAAATTACGCCACTGAAACTGTTGCTTTAACTTCCCTTCCATGTAGTGTCGCACATCGCTGGCATTAGCAGGTCGTCGATAGTGTTCTGCACTCAAGACTAACACCAGTTGATTAGCAATAAAGTTCGTGGAATATTTCAGCATGGGTTGAACCATCTCGCCCAAAGTTTTGCTATTGATGTGTTGATAAAAAATAGGGATATTCGGAGCCTTACCCCAAACTAAAGTTTTACGCCCTGTCATCCTCTCTTTTTTCAAAAAAGCAGACAGTAACTCACCAAAATAACGTTCTGCATTTTTAGGTTTTCTTCCCGTATTCACTCGCAATTTTCCTCGTTTAAAACGCTTTGACATGCTTTTAGCATAAGCGGTTAAGGGTGTTTGTGATTCTGCAGAGACAACCCGACCTTTTATTTTTTTAATATGTACCGTATTAAAATTAGCCGCTAATGCTGAAGGGATCGCATCATAAGGGTTATTTGTTTTACCCGTTCCTGGCATAACCAAATGCTTTTGAAAGAAAGAACCATCTAAACCAATCCGATTAATATGTGTTAAACCTAATGCCCTAAGCTGCTGTGCAATAATCGCCAATTCCTCTGATACAAGGAAGGGATCACCACTCCCCTTAACCCACAAGGTACTATTTTGATCATCAAAATAAAAATTGGTTTGGAAACGATAGCCTTCACCCAATGATTGTAAGGCTAGCAGTGCAGTGACGATTTTGGTTGTTGATGCTGGAATATAACGCTTATTCGCATTATCACTAACTAATGCCTTACCATCAGCATCCTGTAATAATAAACCTGCATTTTTTAAAGAGGAGAATTTATCAAGCGCGTTGTAAGCCACCGCATTGTGTAAACTAAGCGATAGCAAGAGTGTGATTATTATTATT
>JAGLEV010000013.1 GCA_023144895.1 Thiotrichaceae bacterium | reverse complement strand
ATTATTTTCATTATTACCATTCAATCTATATTGATGAAAAGATATACAAGCTGTAGATCTATTCTAGCCTAATGAAAAAGAGTTACATGATTTTTTTGCTCGATGGTCAGGTCAATGATTTTACTAGTGCAACTGCGATGATACTGCATCAACATTAGGCACAAGCAAACTAAGATCAGTCATGACATAGGCTTGATTACAAAACTGGCAATTCATTTTAATCTCACCTTGCTCTGCCATTAGCTTTTGTAAGTCCTCAAAGGGAATCGACTTTAAACTAGACTCCACCTTTTCCTGTGAGCAGCTACATTTAAAATGTAAGGGTTGTGGCTCATAGAGGCGTACATCATCGCCATGATAAAGACGATGCAATAATGTCTCAATCGGTAAATTTAGCAATTCATCATCCTTCACCGTTTTAGCCAAACTTAACGCATGTTGCCAACCTTCATCATCAAAACGCTGCTCATCAGTGGGCAAACTTTGAATCATTAAACCTGTTGCTGAATTTTCATCAATGGCAAAAAATATTGCTGTGGCTAGTTGCTCAGAATTAGCAAAATAAGTTTCTAAACTTTCTGCTAAGCCTTTCTCACTCAGCTCTACAACACTTTGATAGCGGGTATTATTCTCTTGCTCAGCACTAATAAGCATATTCCCCTGTCCAAATAATTCTGCAAAGCTAGCATCATCACTTACCATACCTTCAGGAATGCTTGCCATTGCACGTAAACTATGATCATCTCCTGCTTGTGCCACTAACATTTTAACAGGCGATGTTTGCTGAATTTGTAAAACCATTGAGCCTTTAAACTTAATTAAAGCTGACAGTAAAGCGACCGCAACCGTTGACTCACCTAAGACCTGTTGAATAGCGGGTGGATAATTTGTCGTTTGATGGATTGATTGCCAAGCAGTATCTAGCTTGACATATTCACCACGCACATTGAGCTTATCTAATATAAACTGATAACGAAGGTTCTCGGTTGATTGCTCAGGCATATTTAGCACGGTTAAATGTAACCGCCTTCAAAATACGCTCTAATGAACGTGATTTACCAATCAATGCCAAAGTCACCTCAAGCGCTGGTGACATTGCGGCGCCTGTGAGTGCGACCCGTAGTGCAGGTCCTACTTTACCTAATTTAAGATCCAATTCATCACAAATTTCTTTAATTGCTGCTTCTAAGTTTGCTTCCTGCCATTGTTCGATTGTGCTGAACTTATCATGCAAAGCTTGTAAAATATCAGGAGTGGCTGTTTTAAAATGCTTCTTAGTCGCATTTTCATTGTACTCAATAAAATCTTCATAGAAATAACGACTACTTGCCACTAAATCAACCAACGTTTTTGCACGTTCACGCAAGGCTTCAATCACATCCGTAATTTTAGGGCCATTGCTAATATCAAGGTGTTGATTGTCTAAGTGCCACAATAAATGTTCAGCAACCTCTTCTGCGGGCATTTCCTTGAGATAATGTTGATTCAACCAGATTAATTTTTCTGTATTAAAGGCAGAAGGTGCTTTATTCACATCATCTAAGCGAAACAAATGAATCATTTCCTCCACTGAGAATATTTCCTTATCACCTGATGACCAGCCTAAACGTACGAGATAATTAAGCACAGCTTGAGGTAAAAAACCGTCATCACGATACTGCATGACACCAACGGCCCCATGACGCTTTGATAGACGTTTACCATCATCACCCAAAATCATCGGCACATGAGCATATTGTGGCGGAGTCACACCCAAAGCATTGAGGATATTAATTTGGCGGGGGGTATTATTGATATGATCATCACCACGAATAACGTGGGTCACACCCATATCCATATCATCAACCACAACGGTTAGGTTATAGGTTGGTGTACCATCAGAACGAGCAATAATTAAATCATCTAACTCAGCATTACTAAATGTCACGGAGCCACGCACATTGTCTTCAAAGGTCACCGTGCCCTGTTGAGGATTGCGAAAACGTACAACAGGCTGAATATCTTCAGGAACCGCCTCCACACCAAAACACTTGGCATCATATCGGGGCTTCATTTTGGCACTACGTTGACGCTCACGTAGATCATCAAGCCGCTCTTTACTGCAATAACAATAATAAGCATCGCCCTGATCTACTAGCTGTTGAATAATTTCTTTATAACGATCAAAGTGATCCGTCTGATAAAATGGTCCTTTGTTATAATCTAAACCCAGCCACTCCATGCCTTCAAGAATGGCATCAACGGATGCTTGAGTTGAGCGTTCACGATCCGTATCTTCAATACGAAGGATAAAATCACCCTGCATTTTTTTAGCATAAAGCCAAGCAAATAGCGCTGTACGCGCTCCACCAATATGTAAATAACCCGTTGGGCTGGGTGCAAAGCGTGTAGTAACAGTCATAATAAAGTACAGTTTATTTAAATCGTTATCAGATAAGAAGCTAGCCCTAAACTGACGAGTGACCGACATTATAGACATTTGTCACACTCACTCCAACCTTTTTGATTACTTCAATTAGCTAGCCATTATCATGGTAACAAAGAAAGGGTCGTCTGCTATATGGCTCGGATTTCTAAGATCAGTAAAAATATCGTTTTTGATTCACTGCCTTCAGTAGCATCTCATTTTCCATCCATTGTTATTTTTGTATGAGCTTTTTCATCACCTCTCCAACCTCAATAAAGCCATGATGCTTGTTTTGCAATGCTTCCAATAGTGGTAACCCACCAATAACTGCCTGCTCCACTTGTTCTTCAATCTCAGTAATTTGCACCTGATTTAATTGACAATGTTGGCGAGCAAAAGCATGTAAAACTTTAGGTTTAGGCCAGCGCTTACTCCCTGTTAATGTCAATGCCATTGTGTCATTTTTTATATAAGGCACTGTACTCACCAAATCATAAAAAGGAGCGAGTTTTCTACTACCTTCAGGTAGCTTATGCTGGTGATAATTTTTTAGTGAGTGGTATTGGATACCTATATTTTTAAGATGTGCATCACCATTACGAATACTAATATTGAGTAGTGTCAGCTTGAATAAATCTGCTAAATCTTTAGCCTGATGTTCAGTATCAACATAACTCCTAACCGTATTAGCACATTGTTCAATACTACTATCATATTTTTGTTTTGTGCCTTTACCCTGTAAAACACAAAAATCTTCAAAGCCCATTGCATTACCTTTTGCATCCAAATCAAAGCGTTGACTGATCAGTAATTTTCCATTATCACTAAGATAGGTTTGGGGTACATTTAAGCCTGCTCGCTTCGCAATATCCATGCAAATATATTCATTACAAGCAAGGTGTGGGTATTCATTTTCCCAGCTTTTAACAATATAATGTTGAGTCGGTAATGTTAGATGGCGTTGAATATCAATTAAGACTTTAGGTTGAACGCCTGCCACTCCAGAGTTTTGTGCATAACGTGATAATAGCTGACTGAAAAGCTGAGCATCTTGATGCTTAAGCAAGTCTTCAAGTTGTAATGAAGGCTCTCTCTGTGATGCAATACTTTTACCTACTTGACTATAAGCGATACGACCAATTTGATTGGCTCCCAAAATAGCCAGCATCGAAAGGTCGTCACTACCATAACGCTTTGCTGTTGCTCGCTCAATCGCTTCACGCAAAGCACCTTCTGGCAAATTCATCTGAAAAATAGGATGCAAACTATCATCATTATAACTTTCATTACGCAATGGCATCGTCAATGAAAGTGCCTCATTGGCATCAGAATGATAAGTCATCACATGCTTATTTTTATCAGCACTTAGTCTTGCTGTCAGTTGCGGTGATAATGGTTTCAAATAAACATCAATATCTGACATAAGCTCTACCTATTCTTTTTTAAATCATCCAATGTAGGCAACCCCATCGACTGGCACTCCAAAGTGAGACCAAAGTGCATTAAGACTCGCTCCACTTTACGAATACCCAAATCATTATAATTATTGCGCTCTAATGCACCAATAGTTGTGCGGTCAAGATGGCATTTATCAGCAAGCTCTTGTTGACTCCAGCCTTTTAATTTACGTTGGGTGCGAATGGTTTCACTAATATTTTCTAACATAATTCATTGATGCTTTTTGTAGGATATATTCATCATATCATGGATATAGTTAAATTATGATGTTTATTTTCATCATAAAATGATCACAACAATGCCTATGAAGGCTTCATATAGGTAATTTAGTTACTGATAATTTGTTCCCTAATGAGCCAATAGCTAGCTAGCGTTATCGGAGAAAAATCATCTCTCTGAATTTGATTCACTGATTAACCTTGCTTCATTAATTTAAAGCGCTGATAACGTACTTTTAAGCTAGGGTGTAATAAGTTTAAATAAACCCATAAAATAATAGCATCGAATATAAAGTAGAAAATAGCAATGCCTGTTGGTGGATTTCCACTGGGAATACCACCTGCTACACCCAATAAGGTACTAGGCCAGTACCAACATTCTGTTGCGGTTCCTAGTTGCTCAATATAACAAACAATTGCAAACATAATCAAAAAGAACAGACGTGATTTTTTTGCAGTAAAAAGTACGACAAAAAAGCCTAAAGTACACAAAAAACCAAACCAATCATTCGCCCAAATAAGCCAGAAAATACTGTAGGTAATGGCAAAGATTAATAATACTTTTTGCAAACCTTGCTCATTCTGCTTTATCCATGGTTTATGGGAAATCCTGAAGACTGAGGCAAAGATTAATCCATGAGCAAAAGCAACCCATAGTGGAATATTACCAAAACGATAATGGTACATTCCCATCACTTGAGAAAAAAGATACTCACCCGTTAAACCCACCACAACACCGATTAACATGGCAGTTTTAACACGATGAGGGCTTTTAAAATAAGCGATAACAAAGGCAATAAAGACCAGAAAGGTAGCAATTAACTGCCCATTACCTCGTAATACAGCATCACCATAAGGACTATCAATCCATAAAAAAATAGGGATTCCAATCATTATTGTGAGAAGTGTTCGATGGGGTGCTAGATAAGTAGACAGCATGTGTATTGCTCTATCGAAATAAGGGAACAGCAAAAAAAGGAGATAATAGGGTATCCTTCCTATTTGAGTAAAGTAGTTTACACATGAAATATAAGGCTTAATAATAATGATTATTTCTAACCAACAAGATGGTTGATTTATAAACATATTTCACAAAATTATATTTTCACTCACCTCACAAGTAATGGTAAAGTGTCAATGAGGGATGAAGGGTGCCGATTTTTAGCCCAAAAGCCTTCAGGTAAAAAGAAATATCGAGCAACTTCTTTCTTATTTTGTATTTCTGCCATACAGACGGAGTGCTCAATCTTTGAAGGTGCGACTTGGCGCTTCCCTTGGTACTGACTGATCTCAGATAACCATTGTGATTTATCCAAAGCAAGAAAGCATTTTTGATATGATTTATCCTCTGCTATTAACCATAGTCCCTGTGGGCAATTATCAGCAAAGAAGGCTTGGGTGTACTGTTGATTATGTGGGTAAAACATCCGTCCTTTTAACAGACACCATGATTCATCCACAGGAAATGGCATCAATTCAGGATACTTTTTAGCAAGCTGTGTTTGATGGTTCGCCAAGCGATTAAACTTAATATCCAAGCGATCTTTTAAGTTCGTACCATACCAATGCTGCATCTGTGATAAATCATCAACACCTAAATAAAACTTAACTGAAACCTCTAAATGGATAATTTTATCAGTTGCTACTTCTCGAATAAAAAAGTCTGCCTCACCTAGTGTTTGAGTTTTTCCCTGTAAAACAACATTAGAATCTAACAACTCAAAATTTGGGCTAATCTCCAACCAGAATTGAACAAAACATTCAAAGCGCTTGCCGATAATATAAGGCTTGAGGTGAGATAGTGCATTGAGTAACGGCTCTGGGTGCTGATCTAACTGTAATAAAGCATCAAAACACGCTTCATATTCAGCTTCGCAATCCGCTTTATTAAGCCAATGTGAGCCATTGATATTGCCAGAAATAACGGGAGGGCTTTGGATAACCCAAGCGAGGTCGTTGATACAACGATGTTTGAAATTCATAGTGGTTATTACAGACTTCCTTGCTAGAGCGTTACCCTAACATGAGCCTCCTATGATTATTGGAGAATCATCACTATGCAAGTATGATGAGTGCTAGACAAGCACAGGAATCTAGGAAAAGCCTGTTACCATGCGTTGCAATTTATTCAGCAACACCGTTTGGCAACAGGCTTTATAGTACTATCGAGCGGCAACTTTACGTGGTGGACGACCATGCCAGAAAGCCCACTCAATTAACTTATCATGTGCTTTTTTACCACGAGAACGTGCTGCCTTACCATTATGAAGGATTGAAACAATATAATCTTTGCCATCAATACCCCGAACATAGCCTGCAATGGCTCTAGCATCTCTCAATGAACCCGTCTTGAAACGCCCTCTTCCAGCGACAGGACTGCGTCTAAAGCGCTTTCTGATGGTTCCATCTTTGGCAGCAATTGCAAGAGATTGTTTAAAGAAGTCTCGATTTGGACTATTATAAGCATGTAATAACAGTTCACCAATATGTCGAGCACTAATACGTGACCAACGACTCAGACCCGAACCATTTTCTATCCGTAATTCAGGAAAGTTAAGACCTTGTGAGGCAAGCCATTGTTTAACCGCTTTCTCACCTTTTCTAGGGCTAGAAGGTGCTCCTAAACGACGTGCTCCAATCGTTAACAAAATCTGTCTTGCCATTAGGTTGTTACTTTTCTTATTAACCTTAGAAATAATCTGACGCAGTGGTGCTGACTGATGACGGTATAATAATCTTGCACGGGCAGGCTTTCTTCCTTGAATAAAGCGAGTCTTCAAATACCCTCCCACATCATGTTTCCAATAACGATGAAGACTAGAGTACATCATGTTAGGAGAATCTGTAATCGCCTTATTAAACTGACGCGATCCACAACGTCTAGAGAATCGTCCAGAAAAAGTCACAGTATGTTGAGAGCCACGCTTAGAAATACTCATATGAGGGCTACGAGAACGTCCTCGACAACGCCCACCAACAGATTTAATACGATTAACCACACGGATATTATGTGCGGGTGTCGGGTTATATATACGCGGTCTACCACGTACATTACGCACCGTATATTTACTTAGTTTTCCGCTAAATAACAATGCTTCGGGTTGGGCATTATAACTTGCATAGCGTTTACCATCAAAAGCACCCGCATCAACTTTTGGCACTTGAAAGTAACTCGAGTCAAAAATGATATTACCACTAATATTACGAATACCCTTATTGCGTAGCTGACGCATCACTGTACGTAGTGCTGGAAGGTCAAAGTCAGGAGCACCATAGCCTTTAAAAATCAGATTACCCTTTAAGGTTCCACCTTTTAAGCTACCCGTCATATAGACTTCTGTTGGCCAGCGATAGTTTGCACCTAAAGCCCCTAGCGCTGAATAAGTCGTCACTAGCTTCATCACCGATGCAGGAGCTCGCGCCCTATCATCATTATAAGCGAGCATGGGCAAACGATCACCAATACGCAAAACAAAAACCCCCATCGTTTGTTGGCTAATTTTGCTCTGTTTGAATAGATTGCTAACTTCGAGAGGTAAACGTCTGTTAACTCCTCTCTGTTGACTTGCTGGAGCAAGTCTTGGACCCCGTTGTGCTATCTTTCTTACCTGACGACTCTGCTGTGGTTTTTTCCACTTTTGTTGTTTTCTAATGTGTTGCTGACGTCGTTCATTATGTAAACGTATACGCTTTTGTTCTGCTAATTGGTGGCGTTTTCGTTTTAATAATATTTGTTGGAGCTTAAGCTGCTCTTGTTTTTTATACCATTGTTTGCGCTGTTGTGCTTGTTGTTGCTGTGTGGTCAGTTGAGCTTTATAGCCATTGTATGAATTCGCCATACTGCTAATAGAGCTGAGTGAAATAGCACCGATTATTAATGCTATCGTTGTATTTTTCAAGAAACTTTGATTAAGTTTCAGGTGTTTTTTGATCAACACTCGATCAAATGGAAGCAGAGATCTTTTGGTGATAGATGTCGTTGTAAGCATGTTTCCCCTATATTTTCCGCAAATCTATTGATCATTCAGAGCGAATGATCAAACATTTAACATTAAGTATTAGTTATATTAAATTGATTTATAGAATAATTATTATGGTCAATTGGTCTAGATAAAGCAATCGCTATTTTTGCAAGCCGTCGTGTATTTATTCCAAAATAGAAGTATTACACAGCAAAAATAGAGAGCATATGAATTGAAATTTTTAGGTAAATCAAACACTGGGACTGGATGCTTCTTTTCCCTTTGTCAAAAAAACAGTCAAAATCAGGAGGAAATATATTATACTCGCGCAAATTTCTTTACTAGAAAACGATATACTGCTATTAAATTAAGATATAGTGCATATCAAAGGAGCAATTATGGCAACTTCTCTCCAAGATCAGCTACTCCAAGCTGGGATTGTTACTGAAGAACAAGTACAAAATTTAGAAAACGAAAAACAAGCACGAAAAAAGCGTTTCCAACAGAAAAGGAAACAGCCTGCGAAGAAGACTAAAAAAGCAAATCCTATTCCCCCTAAAGCAACAAAACCTAGGGCGAAACCAAAAAAGCCACAGTCAGATCTTGAGCGTTTTTATAAACAACGGGCGAGCTTAGAAAAGAAAGAACTTCGTGAAACCCGAGAGAAAAAACTGGTCGCCAAAAAGCTCAAAAAAGAACGTCATGAAAAAGTCTGTAAACTAATCAATGAGAGCAAATTACAATTAGTTGAAGGCGAAGGTCAAGTGCGCTTTAATTTTGCTATTGGCAATAAAATTAAATATATCTTTGTTAATGAAGAACAACAAAAGCAATTATCTGAGGGTGAAATTGCTATTACTTTCCTTGCGGGTAAAAAGGTATTAATTCCTGCCAAAACAGCGGCAGAAGTGAATACTATTGATCCTGCTAAGATTGTTGTTTTATTGGATTAAATTTATTCTTTATCGATAGGTTAGACTTCAGCTTAGCATCGATTTCAACGATTGTTTGACTGAAGTCCGACCGACCATTACCGTGGTTTTAACTCAATACCTTAACCCAACAGATCTTCAAATAAAGCCATCTGGCTACTTTGTTGACGTATCGTGGCTAATTTCTGACAAGTAAAAATAGCCTGTAATTCTGTTAATGCCTGATCAAAATCATCATTAACAATTAAATACTGATACTCATCATAATGACTCATTTCAGTACGTGCTTGATCCATTCTCCCTGCAATAATCTCAGCACTATCTTGCTTTCGATGACTTAACCTATCCTGTAATGCGGTTGTTGAGGGTGGCAATATAAAAATACTAATGACATCAGGAAAGTGCTTTCTCACTTTACGCGCACCTTGCCAGTCAATTTCTAATACCACATCTTCTGAATGATTCAGCTGCTCTTCTAGCTTGCTTCTTGATGTGCCGTAAAAATTACCAAAAACTTCGGCATATTCTACGAAATCATCCGCTTCTACTGAATGTTGAAAAGCTGTTTTATCAACAAAGTAATAATTGACCCCTTCTTGCTCTCCTTCTCTGGCGACACGGGTTGTTGTGGAAACAGAGATGACTAGCTCAGATAAACGTTCGCTTAAAGCCTTTAATAAGCTTGTTTTACCTGCACCAGAAGGGGCTGAAACGATATAGAGTTGTCCAGATGACATAAAATTGTGCTCGTGATAAATAATCAGACAAGGCATTAAAAGCCTTAGGTATCCAATTATTACACATCTCCTCAATTATACATCAACTAATAAGTCTTCATCCGTTGTGCGCTTCAATGACTTTTTATTAAAGGATAGAAAGGTAAGTTTTGGGTATTGTTCCACAACCTTTGTTAGCTCATCAAAAATAGGGCTATTAATACCACTAACAACACACCAAATACGTGCACGAGTTAGTGCAACAAAAGCTTCATTGCGCTTATGTAGCTCAGTCTCCTGCTTCCATCCCAATGGTTGGGTTGCATAGTTAAATCGACAAGCATAAACTTTCCATGCTTCATTACCCTTTGCTCGGAAGATATTAGCAATAGTCACACAGCCCTCTAAACGAAAGGTATCAGGCGAGCCATCAACACCCGCGATATAGCTTTTAACACCATGACGCTGTAAAGACTCTTTCATTGCCGCAAAATATTCCTTTTCAAAATCACCAGAAAGCGCAGTGATGAGAAGATCCTCAGGTTTAAACCCTAATTCAATATCTTTTGCCACTTGTTCTGCAATCCATTCATGCTCTTCTTTGCCATTAGCAACGGTCTTTAAGAACAAATGTGAACCCAGTGCATCTTTATGAGGAAAATCTTTCTTATCGGTTGGGTGTGGGGTAGTATTTCTCTGGATACTAACCGCTGTACCTATCGCTTTATCTTCAAAACTGCCTTCAATAACGTCATAACCCAACTTGTTCCACTGTTGCTGATTGCTCACACCTTGTAATACACCACCCTTTCGGAATAACCCCATATTGACAGCATGGGCTGCCATAAGGAGTAATTCAGGAGTACGGTAACAAGCACTAATGCTATGGCTCTTATAAATACCACCTTTATATTGTCCTTTAAGGTCAATGGCACTACCTTCTCCGAACATTGTTTTTGCATTGGGTATAATCAGCGAACCAATCCCTTGAGCTTCATCATAAGCCCAATAAATACGTCGCTCTTTAGACAGTGTTGCATAAGCCAATTGATAGAAAACAGGTGGCAGATCTTGCCCCTCATCAATCAATAAAGCATCATAAATGACGGGAATATCCGTTGCTTCCTCTTGCAACCACTGACAAATATATTCAAAAGAATCACTGGGTGATGATAAATCAGTTTCATTTTTCACATCATAAAGTGTCTTAGGTCGCAAACCACACTTGACAGCCAAATCATAATAAAACCCTGTTTTCTCCTTTCCCCCCCAAGCATGAAGAATTTTTAGCTTATTCCAATTGGGTGATACTGCGGTATGCTCTGGATGCATTTCTTGGTAGTAAGTAGTCACTAAGCTTCTAATTTGCTCATACAAAGCACGAGTAAAGAAAACATAACCAATCGTCCAATCAGGATGTTTTAAATGCATTTTTGCCATCCGTTTAGCAAACATTACGGTCTTACCTGTACCTGCTAAACCCCGTAAACGCTGAGGACCATCAGGTGTTTCATAGGATATTTTTTGCTGCTCACTATCCAGTATTTTTAATTGCTCCTCAATATACTGAATCACCCTAGTAGGATTATTACTCGCAGTACCTGTAGGAATAGGACGCACGATAGAATTAGGTAACACTCCTCCTAAAATCCCCTTGATTAATATCCAGTCACTATCACTTAACTGATTTTGCTTCGAATTCTGTTGAACATGTTTTCTCAAAATGGCAGGTGTTAGTTTTTCATAGACTAAAACACAACCAGTACTTGGTCGCTTATGGAAGTTTTTCTCTTTCCATTCATTGAGCTTAACAAAGGGTAATGCCACTCTGAAATTACAAAAAACCTTGTCTCTTGTTTCACGGCGTTCATCTAGTTTATTTTTAATTGCAAACATCTGATCTTCAGCTTGGAATATTGGCTTCATAGACTCTGAGTACCAATCACTCATCACCCATTCATGCCCCTGAATGGACTGAATATTATTAATATGGCAACCTTTGCACTCAAAAACCCACAAGCCATATTCTCGATGTAACATAAGAATATCAGGCTCTTTTATCAAGTTACCAAGTTGAGAGAAAATAGGATAGCGATAATAAATAACGGCTTCATCCGCTCTAAATGCCTCTTTCACCCAATCCCATACCTTTTTTTCACCCATATTCGCTCCAAAAGCTTCATAAGGATGTTGCTCAATTTTTATTTTAGTCTCTGTTATTGGTGTTGAAGCGATTGAATCTGCACTAGAATATTTACCATCAGGGAGATAAGGAGAAGCTTTAATAGAGTGAGCTAATGCTTTTATATCTTTCTCTGATAACAAAATAGCAGGGCTGGAAATAGTATTAACAGAACGAAAAGCACGTTTTAAGTCAGTAACATAAAACCAACTGTGTATGGGATGTGGAACTTCTGTTGCATCAAACTTAATAGGCTGATGAAAGATAATAAGCCCTGAAATATGACCCAGTTTAAGGCTTGACTGTAGGTTGATAGAATCTATATGTCTTGACAATGCACTTTTATTCTTTTTTATTTGCTGCAAAGGATTGACACTACTTCCTCCTTTGACCTCTAAATTATCATTACACATCCAATGCTGATTTTCGGAAAACGTAATGCTTCCACCGTAATCTTTAAAATCAACAATAATGATCGCTTTACGTTTAATAATAAGAGCATCTAGCTCCCGACCACCGACAACGAAGTTACCTAAAAGATAGAGTGCTTCCTTTTTCTCAGTCCATTCTTTTTTCAGTAAATCATGCAGTTCATCAAATGCTTTATTTTCATGAGTATGATTAAAGGACTGACCTTTAAATGCTTTAAATGTCATTTTAAGCTACCTTGGGTTATTATTATTTTTAGGGGATTGGAGTGATAATACAATACGCTATTTTATGCTTAGGTCGAATAGTTCCAGATAAACACTAAATTAGTCTCTGTGTAAAAATGCGTTCAATCGCATTGAATGCGGTAAGACTATGACGATAAAAGTCGTTGACTTTCATCACAATAGCATTTACTTATCATCAAAATTAAATAAGCTACGAGAAAATACTATGATTCATATCGAGCCCATTAATGCTTTTTCTGACAATTACATTTGGGCGATTAGTGACTCAAAACAAAAGCACTATGTCATCGTTGATCCTGGCGAGGCAACACCTGTTTTAGATTTTCTTAAGAAAAAGGGTGCTCAACTAACCGCTATCTTAATTACTCACCATCACCATGATCATGTTGGTGGTATTGCTGATTTGCTAAAAGCCTTCCCTGACACCAAAGTTTATAGCCCTGCAAAAGAAAGAATTCCTCATAGTACGCACCCCTTAAACGATGCTGATAATATTACTATTGAAGCCATTGATCTAAGCTTTACTATCCTCTTTATCCCAGGGCACACTGCAGGACATATCGCTTATTACCGTAAAGGAATGATTTTTTGTGGTGATACTTTATTTGCTGGAGGCTGTGGGCGAGTCTTTGATGGTACTCATCTTGACCTTTATGAGTCCCTGCAAAAGATAGCACAATTACCCCCTGAAACACTCATTTACTGCGCCCATGAATATACGCTAGATAATATTGGTTTTGGCTTATGGGTCGAGCCAGATAATCCTAAATTACTGCAACGTCAGACGGATACTTATAGCATAGTCGATAATGATCAACCAACGGTGCCATCGACATTGACACTAGAGCTAGCCACCAATCCTTTTTTAAGAACCCACCTTCCCCATATTATTAAACGAGTAGAAGAGAAGTTAAAGAAACCAATGATCTCTGGTGATGAAGTATTTAAGGCACTAAGAATATGGAAGGATCAAGAGTACGATTAAAAGCCTTATTTACTTATTTGATTAACCTTTCTCATTGCCACCGTCTTTAATGATGGTTGATCAAAACATTGTGACAGTACCTCTTTATCTTTTATCATCTGCAATTCATCACTACGCACATACAAAGCAACAAGTTGGTCACGTCCTTCTTGTAGCGTGCCAGAAAATTCTAGTGTCCAAGCGATTTGCTTCTGGATATCGTCCCATTGCTGGTAAGATAAAATATGTTCCATTAATACAGGGATTTGTAAGTCTTGCAGCAAGGAAGTTTTTTTACCGTTATGTTTCATCGTTGACTGTATTACTAAGGAGTTGCTTAAATGGTAAACCAGCTTATTGCCCAAGATTTTAACCGATTGCTCCGCTAAACTAAAATCAACTTGGTCTATAGTTAAAGCCAGTTTACTTTTTGCTAGAGACTCAGAAAAATTAATAACCCCAGCACCCGAACCTTTGGTACTAACAAAATTAAAATGACCTTCTTGATAACTTAGATCCGCCAAATTAACGGTATACTGTAATAAATCATCAAAACCCAACATCATTTGTAAATTCAAAACATCAGGCTTACCCACTACACCCACTTGAATGAGTGCCTTTTCAAAATGGAAGTACCCTGATGAAATAATAATAGGGCCCTGTTTAATGCCTATTTCAAAGACAAGGTCTTCCAGCATTTTATCAACAACTCGATGATTAGAGCGCAAACGGAGCGTTGCATTTGACCGAAGTAAGCCACGATCATAGTTTAACAATTCAAATTGGAAGGAATGATTCTGAGAATTTTCTGTATCGGCTGTATAAAAAATTTCAGTAGAAGGAAATATCTTTTTCACTGTTAATTCAGCATGGTAAGCGCTATAAGAAACGATACCAAACCAAGTTAGAGCCAGTGCTATTAATAAAAATAACACGGCTCCAGAAGCCTTCATAACATATTCGAGGTGCTTTAATTGACTCATACTATTCTATCAAAAAATATAAAGATAAATGAAACCTACACTATGTGAATAACATAAGCAATTTTAAGCGATTATGAAGGGTTAACATGAATCTGCTTGCAGTCAATAAATATCAATGAAAAATAGCCTTAGCAAAGCGTTTTCCCAAGCCAACCACTCCATCAGTTCCATAGTGAATATGATCATAAATTTTACTGAGATTGTCAGTAGAAACAAGACGAACATTAGGGATAGAAGTGGATATTTTGCGTTGTGCTTCACGGACTTTATCCGTCATTGGAAAGGCTTTGGGTGTTGGGTTAATAAGCCCGATCACCACTTTAGTATGGGGTGTATTAAGCTTTGTGCGTAGACCACGAATGAAACGTGCTAAACGCCCCTGATACTGAACAGCTGAAGATCGACTTCTTGCATCACTTTCGCCCTGCATCCAAACAACCGCTGTAATGGGTGTTTCAGGAGCAATACCAGCAAGTTTCTTTTGAGAAAGAAGCCCCTTAAATAAAGCACCACCAGGCTGCCATTGGGAGATTGAACTACCTGTTGCAACAAACTTGATAATATAGTGTTTATCATGAGGTCGTGAACGAGCAACAGTATGAGCAAAGCTAATTTCTGGTCCAAAATGGGCATATTTTGCTAATTTACGATAGCGCCCTTGGTAGAAAAATTGAACATTGTGGGGAGTTTTTTTATAATAGCTTGGCAGTGAATGAGTTGAACCCTTACCCATCATATTTGATTGCCCCGCAAGTATATAAACATAATCGCGCGCTTGTGCAACTGAGCCGAATAATAATATTCCTAAAATTACAAACGTTGCAACAACCGCTCCATATTGGTTTCTTCCTGACATAGCCCTTTCTCATATTATTTACTGAAAGGTATTGTACATGAGAGACAAAGTAAAATCTTAAGTTTTACAGCTAAGATATTGTATATAAAATATAAATGGCACGATCAAAGCCATTGATCCCAGCTTTACCCTATCACTTAGCCATAATCCCCTATTCCAACGCCCCTCCATTAAGGCTACAATCCTATTTTCTTCTATTTGCCGGTGATGAATCAATGGCACTTTCACTATTACAACCCCATCTTCCTGATGACAAAACCCAATCAACAGGTTGGGGGCAGTTACATGGTTGCTCACAAAGCCTGCTGATTGCTCACACTCTAAAGCAACATCAAGGCTTATCGGTACTCATTACCGAAGAAACCCATAGTGCGTATAAAGCAGCTGAGGAAATTAGTTTTTTTGCAGATCAAGACGACAAGCCGTTAACCATTCATGTATTTCCTGATTGGGAAACATTGCCCTATGATATTTTTTCACCCTTAGAGGATATTGTTTCTGATCGATTAACGACCTTAACCGCTCTGCCCAAAATGACTGAGGGCTTATTGATTGTCTCTATTCAATCCCTATTACACCGCCTCGCTCCGACTGATTTTATTCATGCTCATCGTTTACAATTACACGTTGGAGATACGCTAGCAGTAGAATCTTTTCGAGATAAGTTACAGCGTGCAGGTTATCGGCATGTCACACAGGTAATGGAACATGGTGAGTATGCAAGCCGAGGGTCATTGCTAGATTTATTCCCAATGGGAGCTAAGCAACCTTATCGTATTGACTTGTTTGATAATGAGATTGAGACGATTCGAATCTTTGACCCTGAAAGCCAACGTAGTATTGATAAACTTGATGCCATTGAATTACTACCTGCTCATGAATTTCCTCTAACGGCTGACGGGATTGCAACCTTTAAACAAAATTATCGAACACAACTAGCCGGTGATTTAAGTAAGAGCGCTATTTATAGTTCCGTTCGTGAAGGCATTGCACCTGCGGGTATTGAGTATTATCTGCCTTTATTTTTTGATCACACTGCCAGCCTATTTGATTATCTTCCCGACAATACCTTAATTTTAAAATCAGCGAATATTGCTAATAGCGCTGATATTTTTTTACAAACAGTACGTGACCGTTTTGAACAACGTCGTCATGATAATCAACGCCCTATTCTTACTCCAGAGCAGTTGTATCTTGATAGTGAGAGTGTGCAAAGTGCGTTGGCTGATTATCCGCAAGTGACCCTATATGACTTTAAACAAGATCAAAATAAGGACTGTCATAATTATCCTAGTGTAGTGCTTCCCCCCTTACGCATCCAAGCTAAAGCAGAAGTGCCATTAAGAGAGATTCGTCAATTTCTTGATTCCCAGCAAAGTAAAACGCTATTTATTGCTGAATCTGCGGGGCGTAAAGAGGAATTATTAAGCCTATTAACGGATAATCAATACCCTCTGAAGCAGGTGGATACGTGGCAACAATTTATTGCAAGTGATGCAAAACACTGTATTACTATTGCCCCCTTAGAGGAAGGTTTGTGGCTGGGTAAAAAAAGTATTGCCATTATTCCAGAGGCATTACTGATTGGTCAGCAAGTTCAGCAACAGCGCCGACGACGCAAAGTTACCCGTGATGCGGATGCGATTATTCGTAATCTCACTGATCTAAGTGAAGGTTCTCCTGTTGTCCATGAAGAGCATGGTGTAGGACGTTTTCTAGGAATGAAAACGATTGATAATGGCGGTGTGCCTGCTGAGTATTTAATGTTGGTCTATGCGGGTGATGATAAGCTTTATATTCCTGTTTCTTCACTGCATTTAATTAGTCGTTACACCGGTACTAGCCCTGAAAACGCACCACTTCATAAGCTTGGCACCGAACAATGGTCAAAGGCACGCAAGAAAGCGGCTCAAAAAGCGCATGATGCTGCCGCTGAGTTACTAGAGATTCATGCTCGCCGTGCCGCTGAAATAGGGACTAGCTTTGCACTGAATCCTATTGAATATGGTCATTTTGCATCCTCCTTCCCTTTTGAAGAAACGCCTGACCAGCTCACTACGATTGAATCCGTGATTAATGATATGCAATCCAAACAACCGATGGATCGTGTGGTCTGTGGTGATGTGGGCTTTGGTAAAACAGAAGTTGCTATGCGTGCAACCTTTGTTGCCGCAAATAATTGCAAACAAGTAGCGATTATTGCGCCAACAACGCTATTGGTACAGCAACATTTACAAAACTTCCGTGATCGCTTTGCCGATTGGCCAATGCAGATTGAGTCCTTATCACGTTTTTGTAGTGCTAAAGAGACCCGTGAAACACTAAAAAAGATGGCATCGGGTAACGTCGATATTGTTATTGGCACGCATAAACTACTACAAAAAGATATTAAGTTTAAAAATCTAGGCTTAGTGATTATTGATGAAGAGCATCGCTTTGGAGTGCGCCACAAAGAACAGCTGAAAAAGCTTCGAGCCAGTGTTGATATGCTGACATTGACCGCGACACCCATTCCACGCACATTAAATATGTCACTGGCAGGTTTGCGGGACTTATCGATCATTGCTACCCCACCTGTTGCTCGTCACCCCGTTAAAACGTTCATTAATGAATGGGATAATTCTATTGTGCAAGAAGCCTGTACTCGTGAACTAGCTCGTGGTGGGCAGGTTTATTTCTTACATAATGAAGTGAAAAGTATTGCTAAGATGTGTAAGGATTTACAAGAACTTTTGCCGCAAGCCAAGGTACGCTTTGCTCATGGACAAATGCGAGAGCGTGAGCTAGAAAGCATTATGGAGGATTTTCACCATCAACGTTTTCATATTCTTGTGGCAACGACGATTATTGAAAGTGGTATTGATATACCCAATGCCAATACTATTATTATTAATCGAGCAGATAAGTTAGGGCTAGCACAGTTACATCAAATTCGTGGTCGAGTCGGACGTTCACATCATCGGGCTTATGCTTATTTGATTACACCACCGATGAATCTACTGAGTGTTGATGCGAAAAAGCGCCTTGAAGCAATTGAGTCACTGGAAGACTTAGGTGTTGGCTTTACACTGGCTTCTCATGATTTAGAAATTCGTGGTGCGGGTGAACTCTTAGGTGAGGATCAAAGTGGTCAAATTCAAGAAATTGGCTTTACCCTTTATAATGAATTGTTAGATCGTGCGGTTAAGGCATTAAAAGCAGGTGAATTACCCAACATTGAATCCGTAGGTATTGAAAAAACTCTGGTTGATATTGCCAGCCCTGCTCTCATCCCTAGTGATTATATTAATGATGTACACCAACGTTTAATTCTCTATAAACGTATTGCTAGTGCTCCTGATAAACAGGCTTTACGTGAGTTACGAGTAGAAATGATTGATCGATTTGGCTTATTACCAGAAGTCGCAACGCATTTATTTGTTATCAATGATTTAAAAATGCATGCTGAACGCTTAGGAATTATTAAATTAGAGTTAAGATCCACAGGTGGACGTATTGTCTTCTCAGCAACTCCAAAAGTAGATATTGGCTTATTGATTGGAGAAATCCAAAAAAGACCATGGGAATTAAAACTTGATGGGCAAGATAAGCTCAAATTTGAATATGAAGAAAAGACAAAAATTGAGCATCGCACGCAATGGATTAAGCAATTATTTAGTGCGATTGCATTAGATGACTAAGATACTAGTATTCTAACGAATAACCAGTGTATTATAACCTCCTATAACAAAAGACTACGGTGCATAAAATGCAAAGGGGAACATAGCAATGGTACGTCCCATTAGAATTATTATTCTTTTCATTCTTTTATCAATAGCTTTATTTTTTAGCTTACAGCATTTTGGTACATTAACCAGTACAAGCTTGCTGCCATTCTGATAGACAATGAAGTTGTGTTTCATGGGCTTTAAATGCCTTTCCGCATTCCTTCACATGAGCTACCCGTTAATGGGATGTTATTATTAAGATACTTCGCTCCACCTTCTTTGAACTCAAAAGAGCGATACCATGAGCGACTAAAATCATTCATTTTAATCATATAGCCTTGGTTTTCTAGGTTCTCACCAACTCCTAATGTAAGCAAAGAGCTAGCACTTTTTTTAATAATTCTACGCCCACGATTAAAAGATGAAACAACTTCAAAGCCATCCTTAAGGTTAAACTGTAGTGAGTAAATACCAGGATCTTTAGCCCCCCAGACATAATGCCCTTGGTTAGCTTTATCGAGAATAGTAACAAATCCTGATGAACTAACCGTAAACTGTTCAACCGCAGCAACAATTCTCCCTGATGTCATACAGTAAAAATAACCTGATCCACCATATTCAAATAACTTACTATTATCTTCAGCGGAGGAGGCTTTAATAACCTCTTCACCTAGTTTATGCGTATTATGTGCCAGCTTTGCTGTCTCTAGTGCTAAAGAGCTAGAGGCTTCAATCGGTAGAATATTGTTTTCTGAAGTATGGTTATTACTGACAATAACTTCAGTCGATTCATTCTGTTCTGTGGTAATAGGGTTACTTGGTGTATCACGCCATTCTGTTTGCTTTTTAGTTGCCGAACTAGGGTCATAAATATCAGGAGCACCATTACCATCACGATCAATAAATTTATAATGATCAAGCACCCCATCACCATTAGTATCTTCACGATCACGCATATCTTTGTCAGCATCAAACACGTCATCAAGACCATCATTATCATGATCCTTCCTACTTAAAACAACCTCTGACCGATCTCCTAAAGTATCGTTATCTGAATCTAAATCAAGGTAGTTCGGTATGTTGTCACCATCCCCATCAGCAATCCCTTCTAATACTGATGGAATACCATCCCCATCATCATCAATATCACGAAAATTAAATATCTCATCACCATCAGTATCCAATGGGTTATTCTCATCGCTTCCAAACTCATCCTTATCACTAATACCATCACCATCAGTATCTGCAAGGTGCATCGATGAGCCAAACCTTTGCTCTAATCTATCGCTTAAACCATCATTATCCCAGTCAGTTGGATTGATATCAGCATAGACAAACGAATACGCTAACTGCACAATTAATCCAAGCATAACAAGATGATAATTTACTGTTTTTTTAGTCATGAGAAAAGTTATTATAGTTATTATTTTCAGGTACTTACTGTAATAAAAGTAATTTAAAATAACAGGATTGATCAACAGCAAGCGATGCTAAAGTATATAAGATTTACTCTAAGCACCCTCTTTTTTTAGACAAAGGGAAAGTAGTCAATAGCATTAATGTGATTGGCACAAGTGAGTATCTAGAGGCTGAACTTAACCTTGATAAATTATATTTATTACTATTGCTATATTTTCTAGCAATAGCAACAATAAAATTTATCAAAAAAAGATAGTAAAACAGTAAAATTAAAAATCTACAGCTCCTAAGACTGTAAAGTTATAACTTAACTAATCGACTTTTTAACCCAGTCTTTATTTGTAAATACACAATGACAATCCTCACATTTATAACGTTTTTTTACATTAAAAATTAGCTTTCTAACTAAACCACGATGGATGCGGTTGATATTATATCCTTCACAGCGAGGACAATAGGGGTAAAACATAATAATTTCTCCCAAAGTTATTATTTCATAGATAATATACTACCAAAATAAGCAATGAAACAAGCCATAAAGCTGACTCAAGGCCACCATAATGATTAAAATACAACCTTAACAAACACCCAACATACTGACTGCCATATATAAATATATTATCTACTTAACTTAATAAATATAAAATATATTAACTTAACCTGATAAATAACATTAAATCCTAAATTTATATAACTATCGTCAACCCCATTCAATCAGCTGTATAAAATTTCACCTATTTTATTATCAATAGCTCCCGCTTTATAGTATCTATAAAATAAATTGATGATCATCGAAGTCTAAAGTCTTGATTTTATTTTGCTAAGAGATTGAAATTCTCTTACTTTATAACTAAAATGGGAACTGCTGATCGTCAAAATCCATTCAACTGATTGTATAAAATTCCACCTATTTTATTAATTTATTATGATCAAAAAAATCAATAGTAATTCTCTCTCAAAATATCTATCACTTTATCATTTTGTTGAAATAAGCTGTTTTTAGATACTAGGGCACCTTTCTTTTAGCTAAGATTGCGTTCTTCAGTCACATTGTCTCTGCTTTACTCTGATTTTTTAGGCTTCAGTTAGGGACTTGAGTTGATTATGACAAAGCGATCAGCGATCATCCCAAACTGGTTATTTATTTTCTAGGTTTTTTAGAGATTCCTGACAGCTCTCTCAATAAAAAATATCACTATCCCATTCTTTGCTAGAATACCACTTCTAATTATTAACCATTGGGATAGCCAATATGATACAACCGACAATTATTACTATTGATGGCACTGCTGGCTCTGGTAAGGGCACGCTTGCTATGCGTATTGCCACAGATTTAAACTGGCATTTATTAGATAGTGGTGCTTTATATCGCCTAGTTGCTTATGCAGCAATACAACAAGGCATCGATTATAGTGATGAGTCTGGTATAGAGAGAATTGCCAAGGAGATGGATATTGCATTTATTCCGACGGGTGGAAAATTAGTCGAAGTACTTCTGTCAGATATCAATGTCAGTGATGCTATTCGTACTGAAGACTGTGGTTATGGTGCATCAAAGGTTGCGACCTATGGCTTGGTGCGTAAGGCTTTATTGCAACGACAACGGGACTTTCACCAAGCACCAGGCCTTGTTGCTGATGGGCGAGATATGGGAACCGTCGTCTTCCCTAATGCAGGCTTAAAGATTTATCTAAACGCATCTGCCGAAATCAGAGCAAAACGCCGACAACAGCAGTTGAAGGAGAATGGGGTTAATGTTAACATGCCGCGTTTAATTCGTGATATTGAAGAAAGAGATGCGCGTGATATGGGGCGAAAAGACTCACCACTAAAGCCTGCAGACGATGCTATAGTTATTGATACTGATCATTTAGGTGTTGATGAAGTCTATAGAATCGTTTTGCAAAAAGCACAAACTCTTGTTCTATCATAAATAATTTCATTATGTTTCTGAGTGATTATAACGTAAGAAACATAGTTGCTTGGAAAAGGATTTTCGGGCTTTTTAGTAACCCATTAGTGAATGGATCACTGATGCTTTAAAATAAAATAGTAGGTTTTATACATGTGTGAAAGTTTTGCAGACTTATTTGAAGAAAGTCTATCCCTAACAGAAATGACTCCAGGCGCTCTCATTAACTCAATCGTTATTGATGTTAATGATGACTACGTAACCGTCAGTGCGGGTCTTAAGTCAGAAGGCATAATCCCTGTAGAGCAGTTTAAAAGCCCGACAGGTGAATTATCAGTACAACTTGGCGATGTCGTTGAAGTTGCTCTTGAAAGTGTTGAAGATGGTTTTGGTGAAACGAAACTATCCCGTGAAAAAGCACGTCGTTCACGTGCTTGGGAAGCACTACAAGAAGCTTATGATGACGAAGAAATCATCTCTGGTATTCTTACAGGAAAAGTTAAAGGTGGTTTCACTGTTGAATTAGGTGCAATCCGCGCATTCCTACCCGGCTCATTGGTCGATGTACGTCCAGTACATGATCCATCTTACCTTGAAGGTAAAGAATTAGAATTCAAACTCATTAAACTTGACCAGCGTAGAAACAATGTTGTTGTTTCTCGTCGTGCAGTGGTTGAAGAAGAGTATAGCGCTGAGCGTGAACAGCTTCTTGAGAACCTTGAAGAAGGTCAATCAGTTAAAGGAATCGTTAAGAACCTTACCGATTACGGTGCATTCATCGATCTTGGTGGTGTTGATGGTCTACTACACATTACAGATATGGCATGGAAACGTGTTCGTCATCCTTCTGAAGTGGTACAGATCGGCGAAGAGATTGATATTAAAGTCCTTAAATTTGATAAAGAAAGAAGCCGCGTGTCACTGGGTCTTAAGCAATTGGGTGAAGATCCATGGCAAGACCTTATCCGTCGCTACCCTGTTAACACACACCTATTCGGTAAAGTTAGCAATCTTACAGACTATGGTTGTTTTGTTGAGATTGAAGATGGTGTTGAAGGTTTAGTTCACGTTTCTGAAATGGATTGGACTAACAAGAATGTTAACCCTGCAAAAGTTGTGACCTTAGCTGAAGAAGTTGAGATCATGATTCTTGACATCGATGCTGATCGTCGTCGTATCTCTCTTGGTATGAAACAGTGTCAAGCAAACCCATGGGATGACTTCGCAAAGACAAATAACAAAGGCGATAAAGTTAAAGGTCAAATCAAATCAATCACTGACTTTGGTGTATTCATTGGATTGGATGGCGGCATTGATGGACTTGTTCACCTTTCAGATATCTCTTGGAGCCTTCCAGGTGAAGAAGCAATCCGTGACTATAAGAAAGGCGATGAAGTTGAGGCTATTGTTCTTGCTGTTGATCCTGAGCGTGAAAGAATCTCTCTAGGTATCAAGCAAATGGGTCAAGATCCATTCTCTAACTATGTTGCTTCTAATCCAAAAGGCTCTTCGGTTAAAGGTACAGTTATCGAAGTAACACCTAAAATGGCAAAAGTTGATTTAGGTGATGAAGTAGTGGGTATCTTACGTGTCTCTGAGCTTTCAACCGATCGCATTGATGATGCAAGCACAGTACTGAGTGTTGGTCAGGAAATTGAAGCGAAATTAATGGGCGTTGATCGCAAAACTCATGCTATTAATCTTTCTATCAAGTCGAAAGTATACGATGAGCACAACAAAGCTGTTGCGGAATATAGTAAGTCTGATGACTCAGCAACGACTTCTTTGGGAGATATTTTCAAAGAGCAAATGAGTGATTAGTAACTATTAGCTTAATAAAATCCACGAATATGTGAATTTTATTGCTAATACCTGAAAAAACCTGCATTTTTTAATGTGGGTTTTTTTTATTTAGCTTATAAAAATGCAAGACTAAATAACACAATTAATAACAATTAAATTAAACACTTAAGAATATAGAAACAATATATTGATACCTACTAAATCTAGTGGTGATAGAAAAACAATCAACATACTCATAAATTTACTCAATAAAGCTAGTTTATTTTGTAAAAAAGTGTAGAATTTGCGACTAGAACATCTTTTTAATTAATTAGTTATGTGAAGGGAGCTGAAGAATGACTAAATCAGAAATAATTGACTTATTAGCAAGAAAGCAAAGCCACCTCAGCGGTAAAGACGTTGAGTGGGCAATCAAGATAATACTCGAGCGTATGAGCGAGTCTTTATCGACAGGTAACCGTATTGAAGTAAGAGGCTTTGGTAGCTTTAGTCTTCATTATCGTGCAGGCAGAAAGGGCAGAAACCCTAAAACGGGTGAACCTGTAAATTTAGCAGCTAAACATGTTCCTCATTTTAAGCCGGGTAAAGAGTTACGTGAGCGTGTAGATGGTTCAAAAGCAAGCTGTCTCATACAAGCATAGACCATAATTAAGTAATTTGTGAAATATTTTACAAAAACTTAATTTGAAATCTTTGCATGAGAGTATGATGAAAAATCAGCTCATGCAAAGATCTCAATTTATTCCTTTACTTGCAATCACATAGCGAATAGAGGCAACTTAAAAACCTCAACTACTGAAGTTTTTTGTTTATTAACTAGTAACTCATAGTAATATTCCTTACTATCCCTCTCTATGTTTGAACTTCTCTACTTACTTGTCCCTCTTGCCGTCTTTGCTGGCTGGCATAGCGCCAAGCGCCGCTATAAAAAGCAACGCTCGGATAAACGTGATGTATCCGACAATCTTGTTAAAGGTATCAACTACTTACTCAGTGAACAACCCGATAAAGCACTAGAAGTCTTTATCAGCCACCCAGAAATTAATGCACATACTGCGGAAACCTACCATTTACTCGGTAATTTATTTCGCAACCGAGGTGAAATAGATCGTGCCTTAAGTGTTCATCAAAATCTTCTCAGTCGCCCGGGTCTAGCAAAAGAACAAAAACAAGCTGCCATGCTTGCTTATGGTGAAGACTTTTTTGCCGCAGGAATGCTTGATCGTGCTGAAGCAGTCTTCCAAGAACTAATCAAAGAAACCGACAATGGAGCTGAGGCATGCAACACACTACGTAGCATCTACGAACAACTACAAGATTGGGATAAAGCCATCGCAGTTTGCTTAAATAGTGACACTAACAACCGAATGGACCATGAGCGTTTTATTGCTCATTACTACTGTGAACTTGCCGAATTAGCATTAGAAAAAGGCAATATTCATCTCGTCGAAAAATACATTAAAGAAGCGAGAAAATCTTATAAAAAATCAGCACGCATACAAGTATTGCAAGGTGACCTTGAATACAGGCAAGGAAATATTAAAACTGCCTTAAAAACCTACCAACAAGCCATTAGTCAAGATGCTCGCTTAATTTCATTACTTAGTGAACGCTTACTCGATACTGCAAACCAATCAGGTGGTACAGAACAGCTACAACAATTCTTAAGTCAATTATTCTTGAAAGCGGGTGATGACAAGATTCTATCCTATTGGATAGAACTAGGATTAGCCCATGATACTGATGAGAACCAAGTCAATATCCAAACCCATGCGATTGAAAATTCTAGTAACCTAAAAGCCCTACTGAGTCTTGTTAAACTTTGGCAACAAGATCAACCGAGTGAGAAATCACAGCAACATTATCGTGTTATTGAAAAAGTACTCTCTCGACACACTCAGTCACAAGTAGAATTCCGTTGTACTCACTGTGGCTACCAAATGAATGACTTCCTTTATCGCTGCCCTGCCTGTCATCACTGGGACACCATCAAATAGCTTACTTTAGGATCACCTTTATATGAAATCAACAGCACATCATCAAGCACTGATAATTGCACTAGACTTTCCTAGCGCAGCCATTACATTAGACTTTGTTCGTCAACTTGATCCTAGCCATTGCCGTCTAAAAGTGGGCTTCGAGCTCTATGTGGCAGAAGGACCTAATTTTGTCAGAACCTTGGTTGACCTTGGTTTTGATGTTTTCCTTGATCTTAAATTTCATGATATACCCAATACTGTCTCTTCAGCTTGCTTAGCTGCAAGTAAGCTAGGCGCTTGGATGATAAATATTCATGCACTGGGTGGGAAGAAAATGATGGATGCTGCCGTTGACACCCTTAAGTCTATTGATAAGCCACCACTATTGATTGCCGTCACGGTACTCACCTCAATGGATCAGCAACAACTTCAAGGTATTGGCATCCAACAGCCTCCTGAACAAACTGTCATTAATTTAGCAACAGCAACCCAAGCTTCTGGCTTAGATGGTGTTGTCTGCTCGGCACAGGAAGTTCAAATACTACGCACACACTTGGGGAATAATTTTTTATTAGTGACACCTGGTATACGTCCTGAAAATAGTGATGCAGGTGATCAACATCGTGTCATGACGCCTAGCCAAGCAATCAAAACAGGAGCCAATTACCTAGTAGTCGGTCGCCCTATCACCCAAGCTCCCGACCCGATTGCTGTGATTGAAAAAATCAATCAGGATATTATCCAAGCATAAATCACATTAGTACTTCAAGTTGCTGTACAGCCTTTTTCCATTGTGGAATATCCTGTAAATTCACTCCAGAGTAAGCATAGTGACCTCGCATTCGCTGCAAACGCTCTATGGACTGAGAAGAGACCTCTAGCTGAGCATTATCTAAAATATCAACAATACCTGCACGATCATTGCAGGCTAAAATCATATCGCAACCTGCATGTACTGCAGCCTCCGCACGAGCAGAATAACTTCCAGCAACAGAAGCTGCCTCCATTGTCAAATCATCACTAAAAATCACCCCATTAAAGCCTAATTGCTGACGCAAAATATCTTGCAACCATACCGTTGAGAATCCCGCAGGGTTATCATCAACCAAAGGATAATTAACATGTGCTGGCATTACTGCCGCCGCACCTGCATTGACTAAAGCCATAAAAGGCTGCATATCCTGAGCCGTGATTTCTTCTAAACTACGCGCATCAATAGGAATAGCATGATGTGAATCTGCCTTAATCGCACCATGCCCAGGGAAATGTTTAATCGTCGCACTCATCCCTGCTACTTTCATTGCTTCAATATAGGGTATTGCTAATTCTGTTACTACTGTAGAGTCTTGATGAAATGCACGATCACCAATCACATCACTCACACCATAATTTAAGTCCAGAACGGGGGCAAAACTAAAATCAACACCAGAAGCCAGTAACTCTGTTGCCATTAACCACCCATGAGCTTTTGCCAATAGCATTGCCTTCTTTGGATTCTCGTCATAACACTCCCCCAATCTTGCCAAGGCGGGTAATTCAGTAAACCCCTTACGGAATCGTTGTACGCGCCCTCCTTCATGATCAACAGAGATCAGTAATTCTTTTGAGTTCGATTTTCTAATCGTGTCAATAAGATGCTGTAATTGTTCGGTTGAATGATAGTTACGAGTAAATAAAACAACTCCGCCAATCATAGGATGTTGGAGGATTTCTCGCTCCTCAGCCGTTAATTCACAGCCATTAAGGTCGAAAGAAAGTACAGGAAGATGAGTCATAAGCAATAGTATTTATTATTATAAAAAAATTGTTCGTCATAGTCTAAAACATTAGCCTTTTTAGCTTTGACAATACGAGTAGAAAAAGAGCATAAGGACTTTTTCAATACAGCTCAAGTGTGCTATAAAAATAATTAAGCATATTCCCTCTTGCTGTATGTCAAGAGTACCAACGAGCCGTTATGCTACCCTTATCGTGATATCCCTAAAATTTCCTTTTTATACAATGACTCTTGCTTTTTTTATTGGATTTATTAGTGCATTTCATTGTATTGGTATGTGTGGTGGAATTATTGGTGCATTGACCCTGAGCCTCCACCCTGATAAACGTAGCAATATCCTTGAACTGAGTAAATATTCTATTGCATACAATCTAGGACGCATACTGAGCTATTGCTTTGCTGGGCTATTAGTTGGGATTATTAGTGAAATTATTATTGAACTTATTCCCTTAAGTGGTGGCTTGGTACTTCACATGCTATTAAACCTATTTATTATCATGCTGGGGCTTTTTATTGGTGGATGGCTACCCCAGCTTGCTTTGATTGAGAAACTAGGTCAACCCATTTGGCAACGACTACAACCTTTAGGCAACCGCTTTCTCCCTGTTAAAGAACTACATCATGCTTTTTTATTTGGGCTTATTTGGGGTTGGATACCTTGTGGTCTCGCTTATTATGCCTTATCAATCGCATTAACTCAGGGGGGTATAACAGAATCAGTGCTCTTTATGTTTGCTTTTGGTATGGGTACTTTTTTACCGATGCTACTCACTATGCTACTTGCGGGTAGTTTATCTGGCTATCAACACTCTAAAAAACTACGCAACATCAGTGCTGTCATTATTATTCTTACAGGAGTTATTGGGCTTATTATGCTACTTATTCCAAACCCTAGCCTATACATCAATATTAAGGGATCATGATGAAAGCACAAAATACTATTTATGGTCGTTCCCCTGCTATCCAAGAAGCCCTTAGAATTACCCAGCTTATTGCAGCAACCGATGTTACTACCTTAATTATTGGTGATACAGGGACTGGAAAAGAGTTATTTGCAAAGAAAATACATCAAGACAGCCCAAGAAGAAACAATCAATATTTTGCTATCAATTGTGCTGCACTCCCCGAAACATTAATTGAATCCAGTCTTTTTGGTCACAAAAAAGGAGCCTTCACTGATGCCAAGGAAAATCATAACGGCATCATTGCTCAAGCACATAAAAGCACACTCTTTTTAGATGGAATTAATGAAACACCACTAAAGGTACAAAGTAAACTACTACGTTTTCTAGAAAATGGTGAGTGTCAAGGTATTGGTTATACCGAAGCTCATCAATACGATGTTCGTATCATCGCTGCTAGTAATAAGAATCTTCGCAATGAAGTCAAAGAAGGCAGATTTAGAGAAGACTTATATTACCGCCTCAATATTGTTCCACTAGAACTGCCAGCTTTAAAAGATAGAGTTGGTGATGTAAAGCGACTCACTCAATTATTTTTCCAAGACCTTGTTAAACAATATGAGCTTGCTCCACCAACATTGACGAGTAAAGCCGAGCAGGTCTTATCTCATTATAGTTGGCCTGGCAATATACGAGAATTACGCAACTTTTGTGAGCGTATGTTGATTCTATTTTCAGGAAAAATCATTGATACTCATAATCTTCCTAAGGATATTCGTTTAGATAACAATAAGCACACAGGATTCTTTACACTCCCCTCACAAGGCATTAAGTTAGAACAACTAGAAATCAATTTATATCAACAAGCTATCCATAATACAAATGGCAATAAAACAGCAGCGGCTACTTTACTAGGTATGACCCGAGATGCTTTTTTATATCGGTTGAGAAAATATAACTTACGATAAAAGCAGATTCTAAAGCAATTTCTTCCTATACAATAATTATTCGCGTCATAATAAGATATAAAATGACGCGAATAAAGACTATAATCGCATCATGACCTATTTATGGGAACATCCTGACTGGCCTGAATTTATTTATAATCAGACGTCTATGCCGCTGACAAGCTTATATCAGTACTCGCAATCGGTGGGTAGATTAGTACTTGAGCTGGAAAAAACACCTGAGGATTTAAAGCTCGATGCAGTGATTGATCTAATGGTAAAAGAAGCCATAACCACTTCTGCTATTGAGGGTGAAAAACTAAATCCTCAGGATGTACGTTCATCCTTAAAAAATCATCTTGGTTTAAGCCATCCTCCTGTCAATATTCGTGATCCTAGAGCACGGGGCATTTCAGCTTTGGTGGTGAATAATTATTATAATCATCATCAGGATTTATCCGAAGAAACCTTATTTCAATGGCATCGAATGATTTTACCCCGTGCTTATGATACTTGGGGGCAAGCATTGCGCGTGGGTCAATGGCGAGTAGGTGGTATTGCAGTGGTTAGTGGGCCATTGCATAAACAGAAAATTCATTTTGAAGCACCTCCCGCAGAAAAAATTGTGGGAGAAATGAAGGTTTTTATACAGTGGTTCAATCACACGAATCCTTTAAATTATACCGAACCAAAAGCATTTCTCCCAGGCCCTATACGCGCGGCGATTGCACATCTCTGGTTTGTGATTATTCATCCTTTTGAAGATGGTAATGGACGTATTGCACGTGCTATTGCAGATTATGCATTGGGGCAAGATACACGCTATCCTATGTTGCATAGTTTATCGGCTGCCATTGAACGTCATCGTGATGCATATTATCAGCAACTTGAAGAGGCTCAACAGGAATCAATGGATATCACACAGTGGATTCAATGGTTTATTCAAATTACAGCAGAATCAATTGAAATCACAGAGAAAATTATTGCCTTTACGGTGCAAAAATCAAACTTTATCAAACAACATCATGCCTCATTAAATAAACGTCAATTGCAAGTCGTGCTAAGTTTATTTGCTAATGGTGCGGAAGGTGATAAACGCTCGGTGAATAGAAATAAATATGTAAAACAAGTTCATTGTTCACCAAGTACCGCATTGCGTGATTTAAATGATATGGTTGCAAAAGATGTACTAAAGCAGTTACCAGGACTAGGGCGCAATACCCGCTATGGGCTACACCTAGCATTAGATAAAATTTATGCTAACCATGCTAGCTGATCTAACCTATTAGATAATAATGCAATTAAAATGAATAAACTCGGCAGAACAGTATGGTTAAAAATTGTTATCGAACTTTAGTACTCATCAATAAATCATACACTTAATTATAATTTTATTTATTCTTGCCAAGCAATTATAAGTATATTAGTATGTGCCAATATTAATCACTTATCACACATACGCCTAGGAGTAACAGGATGAACTTTAAACTATTAACGGTAACAACATTATTTGCACTTTCTGCAACAACAGCATCTGCTGATTGGTGGAGTGGATGGAATAATGGTAATGGTGCTGGCAATGGATCAAGCACGACAAAAACAGAAGGATCAGGTAGTGGGAAAGCTGATGGTACTGGTTCTGCTAAAACAACGGGCTCGGGCAAAGGAAAAGGCGATGCTGATGGTGAAGTTGATTTTGCTATTAAATTTAAGGCAAGTGGTCGTACTAATGTCGATACAAAAATGGCAGCAGACGGTCAAGGTGATAGCGCAACGACATTAGCTGGAACTGCGGCAGGTGCAGGTGATGGAAAAGGTACAAGCAATGTCGCAGGTCAAGGCGAAGGTAATGGAAAAAGTGTAGGTTCTGCACCTTGGAACAATGATAACAAGACAGGCACTATGAATATGCCTAATATGCCTGCACCAACAGTTACAACGAAAGCCCCTACAGCACCTAGCATTACTACACCTAAAGCAACAGCGACAGCAATGGTAAAAAGTGTACCTCAAGCACCAGCACAGGGTATAAAAATGCCTAGCAACATGCAGATGCCAACAATGCCTATGTCAGGTAATATGCCAATGTCTGCACCTAAAGCACCTAACTTAGAAGACATCACCAAGCGTTTTAATGCTTATCAAGCACAGCAACGTGCTCAGTTTGATGCTTTTGTTAAGAAAATGAATGCTAAGCATGCCAGTGGCGCTAAAGCAATGCATGCACCAACAACAATGGTTGCTCCTACTGCACCAACAGCTCCGACTGCACCTGTTACTGCTCCGACTGCACCCGTTGCTGCTCCTGCTACAGCAGTAGAAGCTCCTGCGGTTAAAGCAGTCGTTGCTCCTGCAGTAACACCTGCTGTTAAATAAATAGAAGGTAGTCTATTGATAGAATGACTACTCTACTTATTTAGAAAAAAGCCACTACTCTGAGGATAGTGGCTTTTTTTTGCCTGACATATTAGCATGACCTATTATCCTTAATAATCAACCTTCGACTCCCTTCCGCTATAATTTAATCGCTCTCATCCTGAATGGATTATGAATGAAGTCCAATTTGCCTGAAAATACATCCATTGAAGACAGCAACCCAGATGAACTTCATACGATAGGTTGGAAGCATAATGTGATCATCAGAATTAAGATTACACAGCCCAATCATTCAGACATAGATCAAAGCAAGCAAAGTCGAAAAGATATGGCACAGAAATATAGCAAATTAAGCCTACTTGGAACCAATGGGCGCTTAACAAGAATAATGTATTTCTTATTCTCATTCATCATCCCCCTCAGCATCTTCTGGATTAGTTCAGCACTCATAGGACAACTGCTTAAACATAATATTATTAGCGAAATGATTGGCTTCTTCTTCCTTCTTTTTGCTATCGTTATTGGAATAATAATTATTATTAGACAGACAATCCAACGCAGTCATGATTTTAATAAAAGTGGCTGGCTAACAGTCTTATTGATGTTATTCCCCCCTTTTATTCTGCTTTTCTGGGTGATTCCTGGTGACACAACCGTCAATGGCTATGGTGAACCCGTTAAACCGCTAAGTAATGGAATGACTTGGCTTGTAGGCTTAACCTTCTCGACCCTGCTGATCTTCACTTCTTATTTATTTTATCAATACTCGGTATTCCAGCTCATTGGCACTTGGTTTAGCAGATTATTTTTCTAAGATAAAAAATTGAATACTGCACTTCCTCTAGGGCTTGACTTGCAGGTAAAATAGATACATTTATTCGAATAAGAAACTGTATCGTTCCATTGGATAGTCGCTGTACTCTTTTTTTCTTAGTAGAAATGAATAGAGTACATGCGACTCCCATCCATTTTATCCTTGAATCACTTCTTTTGCCTGTAAATCTGCATGATATGATGAACGTACCATCGGCCCTGAAGCAACATGAGTAAAACCCATTTCATAACCGCGCTTCTCTAACAGAGCGAAATCATCGGGATGAATAAAATCCTCAACGGCAAGATGATTCAAGCTAGGCTGAAGATATTGCCCCAAAGTCAACATATCACAATGATGATCACGTAAATCCTGCATAACCTCCTCAACCTCAGCAAAAGTTTCGCCTAAACCTAACATCAGTCCAGACTTTGTTGGTACCTTAGGATGTTCTGCTTTAAAAGTTGCTAATAAATTCAGAGACCATTGATAATCAGCACCAGGACGTGCTTTTTTATACAGTCTAGGTACCGTTTCTAAATTATGATTAAACACATCAGGTGGTGCTTTCTTCATAATTTCTAATGCCCTATCCATTCGCCCACGAAAATCAGGTGTTAAAATTTCAATCTGAATCGTTGGATTTTTCTCTCTCACGGCTTGAATACAATCAACAAAATGCCCTGCTCCACCATCTTTCAAATCATCACGATCTACCGAAGTAATCACCACATACTTCAGTTTCATCGCCTTAATCGTATCGGATAAATGCTGAGGCTCTGATTCATCCAGAGCTAATGGTCGTCCATGTGCGACATCACAAAAAGGGCAACGACGGGTGCAAATATCACCCATAATCATAAACGTTGCTGTGCCATGATTAAAACACTCACCCAAGTTAGGACAGGCAGCTTCTTCACACACCGTCACTAGCTTTTGATCACGAAGCACTTTCCTCAGTGCCTTCACATTTTCTGATGTAGGAGCTTGTGCACGTATCCATGATGGTTTACGTTTTACTTTGGTGCTGGGCACTACCTTAATGGGTATACGTTCAACTTTATCTTTACCACGGTACTTGATTCCGGGTGTCTTCATGGGGTTTCTCCGCACTAGTCCACTATAATATAAATAAGGAATAGTACCATGTATCAATTGATAATCTATATCCCACAGTCGCACTGTGAGCTCGTCAAAAAAGCACTATTTGATGCTGGAGCAGGTCAATATAAACATTATGACCAATGCTCTTGGCAAGTCGCAGGCACAGGACAGTTTCGTCCATTAACAGGTAGTACCCCCTTTGTTGGTAAGAATAATAAATTAAACTCTATCAATGAAATAAGAGTGGAAATGATCTGCAAAAAAGCATTCATTAAACCTGCAATTAAAGCAATGTTAACCGCTCACCCTTATGAAGAACCTGCCTACCTTATTTTAAAACATTATTCAGTAGACTTACTATGAAATATAAATTTATTAGCCTTGCCATCTTACTCTTATTACTCACAGGCTGCTTTAACTCAGAACAAAGCACAATACCTATCAATAGTGCTCATGCAGAACAAGAACCTAAAAAGGAGGCAATTGAACGACTTGATATTATAAAAAAACCTTTTGACCTTCCTGATATTACGGTAGTAGACCTAAATGGAAAACCCGTTAAATTAACTGATTTCAAAGGAAAACCTATCGTTATCAACTTTTGGGCAACGTGGTGCCCTCCTTGCCGTAAAGAACTCCCATCAATGAATAAGGCATGGAAGGTACTTGAAAAAGAAGGTATTCAAATGCTAGCGATCAATATGGAAGAATCCGTTGGAGACATCAATAAATTCACCAAAAAATACCCCATTGATTTTAAAATACTTCGTGATGAAAATGGTTTTAATGGCCCAGCATGGAGTCTTAATCAATTGCCCAGCACTTATATTATCAATAGTGAAGGTAAAGCCGTTTATAAAGCATTGGGTGATCGTGAATGGGATGATCCTAAAATATTGGAAATGATTAAAAAACTATCAACAGAAAAGAAATAAATGGGTCTTTATAAAGTTATCCACAGAAAATGTGGATAACCTTGTGAATAAGGTGTCACTGTCATTCATTATGCCTAAAAGTACTACATCATTGACTGCTGATAATTTTCAAGACCAGCATCCTGAATCAAAGACTGCTGTGTCTCCAACCAATCCAAGTAGCCTTCTTTTTTCTCAAGAATACTATCGAGTAATTCACGAGAAACATAATCCTTCACTGTTTCACAATGAGCAATTGCGACTCTTAACGTAGGAATCACATCCTTTTCATTAAGCATCCTATTAAGCTTAAGAATCTCAGCGACATTTTCACCAATATAAAGCGGACCAAGATCGTATAAATTAGGTAAACCCTCAAGAAATAAAACTCGCTCAATCAAGCGATCAGCACATTTCATGGCATGAACTGAAGCAGGACATTCTTTATTATTCAACTTAGAAAATCCCCAGTGCTTAACCATTTTTTCATGAAAAAGATATTGATTAATACCCACTAACTCATAACCTAGCACTTCATTGAGAAGACGAATAACTTCCCTGTTACCATTCATTTCAATACCCTCCTTACATCTTAGACTGCAAGTAATTCTGTAAACCCACTCGACTGATCAAACCCAGCTGTTGCTCTAACCAGTACATATGATCCTCTTCTGTATTTTTTAATAAGAGTACTAACAAATGACGGGTCACATAATCTTGCTCTTGTTCACAAAACGCAATGACCTCACGCAAATGATCTGCCACCTGATATTCAAGTGTTAAGTCATTCTTAAACATTGCCTCAACATTATCACCAATTGACATTTCATTTCGTGATCCTAAATCAGGCTTGCCCTCTAAAAATAGAATACGCTTTACTAAAATATCAGCATGTTCCTGCTCATCTTTTGATTCATTATCTAAACGTTTATGCAGTACTGAAAAACCAAAGTCTTCCAGCATTCTTGAATGCGTCATATACTGATCAGCAGCCGTTAACTCCCCTGTCAATAATGAATTTAGCTTATCAATAATTTTTTTATTGCTTTTCATTTCACACCTCCTAGTGATTATTTATATATAATATCCTATAACCATACACCACAATCTATTTTTTATTAATAATTTCATGTAGGTATAAGCACAATTGCTTTTTTTCTAATCACAACAAGGATTATTCGGTCTACCGATTTATATTTCAATCACAAAGTCAGGTTCTAGAGGCACAACATCACAGTATCAACGCGAGGAACAGCACAGAAATAGACCATGGCTTGTGGTACAAGAACGAATCATTATTTCCTTAAGACACTACCCCACTCATAACTTAACAAGCCCAATAGAATCAGCCCTGTTCCTCCTGCAATGGCTAAAGTAATCGGCTCATTGTTTAAATAGTGCCCCAAAAATAACGCACTCACAGGAGTAATAAAGGCAATCAAAGAGACTTTTGAAGCTTCAACATGATTCAAAAGATAGTAGTAAGCAGAAAAGCCGATAACAGAACCCAAAAAAGCTAGATAAAGAATCGAATAGGTCGCTCGGGATGAAATAGTTTCAGGAATCATGCCATCAAAAATCCACCAAGTCAGAATAAAAAATGGCACACTCACAATCAAGCCTGCAGCGGACATAATCAGCCCATCAATTTGTGCATCAATATGCTTAATCCAGACAGCTGTGCTGGTTTGCACTAAAACTCCCATGAGAATTAACACCACGCCAAAACCTGTCGAGCCACTATAGAGACTCCCTTTGTAAAAAATAACCAACAAACCTAATAAGCCTAATGAGGCACCGATTAAACGATGCTTTGATAAAGAGTTTTCACCCAAAAACCGATAGGCTAAAACCCCTGTCACCATGGGTGACAAACCCCACAAAATCGCGATCCAAGCCGAATCAATATAGAGCGCACCCCAATAGACAAAGATCATTGAGCCATAAATACCAATACCTGAAGCAAGATAAGCCCAGTAAGCTTTAAGGTGAAGCTGAAAGCGCTTACCGAGCAATAAACTAAACACAGTAGCGAATACAGTGCCTAAGATCATTCGTGTTGTCACTGAAAATAAGGCGGTGGTGTCTTCTACACTCCAGCTAATCGTTAAGGGTGTGGTTGACCAAATCAAGATACAGCTCATAAACGCAATAGCTACCCGCATGGCAATGGCTCCAAATCACCACAAACACCTTGACTAAAATTGGGCTCACAACAAAGCACTAATGGCTCACTCGTCATCGGGTGTAAAAATGAAAGCTGTGTCGCATGAAGCATAAGACGACTACCCTGCTCATAGATCTCCCGTGTTGCATACATATCGCAGCCCACAATAGGATGCCCTAGTTCACGACTATGAATACGCAATTGATGTGAGCGCCCCGTGATAGGCGTAAATAAAACCGTGGTGGTATTTTCTTCAACATTGCGCTCTAGCACTTGATAATAAGTTAATGCCCCCTTACCTATCGACTGGCACACTTTCTGTAAAGGACGATTAGGCCAATCAAACATCAACGGCAAGTCAATCTTGCCTTTATCATTTTCTAGTTGCCCTGCCAAAATGGCAGTGTAGGTTTTATGTATTTTTCGCTCTCGAAATAGCTTATTCACTTCAGACAAAGTGGGTTTATTCAGAGGAATAATCATCAAGCCTGATGTATCCAAGTCCAAACGGTGCGCCATGCCCATCTCTGGATACAACGCCAATAGACGTGAATGTATACTATCGTGATTTAAAGGATGTCGCCCAGGCACACTCAATAAGCCATCAGGCTTATCAATTAACAGTAAATACTCATCTTCATACAGTACCTCAATTTCTTTCTCACAATGAGGAACAATGTACGGATCAGGTTGGTCTTGAATCATCATAGTTACAACAAATTAATAGAATCCCTGAAACTTACAGAAAAGAAAGAAATATGGCTACTGTTTTCAGTACACAACTTGAGTGTTGGGACAGATTATTCTATTCTCGCCACTTCTCACTATCACTAGCTATTGATCATGAACCTATCTGACTTTGATTATCACTTACCCGCTGAGCTTATTGCCCAGCAACCATTGACCAACCGCACGGACAGTCGTTTATTAACGGTTAAGCAAAATGGTACACTGGTTGATCACTCCTTTTGTACTATTTTGGAGCTTATTCAGCCTGAAGATTTACTAGTTTTTAATGATACTCAGGTGATTCCAGCACGTTTATTCGGTCAAAAACCTACGGGGGGTAAAGTTGAGGTGCTGATCGAACGCTTAGTTGATGAGCGGCATGTGCTTGCCCATGTTCGTGCTAGTAAATCCCCCAAAGCAGGTAGCACACTGACTTTAGAAGGTCATATTGAAATTCTAGTGACAGGACGGGAAGGTAATTTATTTCAGCTTAAATTTCTTAATGATGAGCCAATTATTGAACTACTTGAGCGCTATGGACATATTCCACTACCCCCTTATATTGAACGCTCTGATGATGACGATGATAAGCAACGCTATCAGACCGTTTATGCTAAAAATCCTGGTGCAGTAGCCGCCCCTACTGCAGGGCTACACTTTGACAAAAGTTTACTAGCAGCTCTAAAGAAAAAAGGTGTGGCTAGCACGACAGTTACCCTACATGTTGGCGCGGGAACCTTCCAGCCCGTTAAGTGTGAAGACCTCAGTGAACATAAAATGCATGCAGAGTGGATTAATGTTTCGACGGAATGCTGTGATGCTATTGCTCAATGCAAACAACGTAATGGGCGTGTGATTGCCGTCGGCACAACAAGCTTACGCAGCCTTGAAGCCGCCAGTGGAGAAACAGGAACGATCCAACCTTATCGCGGTGATACCCGCTTATTTATTACTCCTAGTCATCCTATCTATACTGTCAATACACTGATTACCAACTTCCATTTACCCAAATCAACGTTATTAATGCTGGTCTCTGCTTTCACAACACCAGAGACTATCAAGGCTGCCTATGCTCATGCTATCGAGCAACACTATCGATTTTTTAGCTATGGTGATGCGATGTGGCTAGAAGGCAATTAATTTATTTTGACAAGTCTCTGTATTCAACGCAAAATTCATGACCACTGCAATGGGCATTATTGAGAACAAAACTGCTAGAAAAAGGAAATAACTATGAAGAGAATAATGAGAAAGGTTGGTATTGCCGTTATTGCCCTCCTTGCCGTCACTGCCTATGATTACTATAAAAAGCACTATGGCGATGAAAGCCCTAATTATAAAGAGAGCAGTATTGCGGATAAGCGCTCACCTGTTGTCGATAATCGCCATGATACGCTTAAAAAAATCAAAGCATCGGCTCAATCACAGAAATCAGGTTGGTGGATGAGTGCTGAAGGTACTGTCGTTAAGAACCTAAAAGATGATACCAAAGGTCATCAACATCAAAAATTCCTCCTGAAACTCTCACCCGAGATTACCTTACTGGTCGCACATAATATTGACCTCGCTAAAAGAGCGCCTATTCGTCAAGGTGATAGGATTAAAATACGGGGTCGCTATGAATGGAATACCCGTGGCGGTGTTTTACATTGGACGCACCATGACCCTAGAGGTAAGCAGAAAGGTGGTTGGATTTATTATAAGGGTCATTATTATAAATAAGATTTGAAAAACTCAAACATTACTTTGTATTGACGGATAAGCTATTTTAAATCCCTTTAGGTGTCTTTAAAAAAGCTATTTTTTTCTGCCAAAAAGGCAAGTCAATATACCCAGTCCATCATTTGGTATCGTGCCTTCTTTAGTGGTAATACCGACAGGAATTAGATTCATCACTGCTCCTGCTAATGCTGCAAATGAAAATGCCTGAACAGCAATATGAAAATAATTATCAGTCATTGAAAACATCCAATTTGAACCAAAATATGCCATGATGGCAAAAAAGATAAAAAGCTCTACAGCAGGGCCTGCAAAATAAATTAATGCCTCTTGGTAGCGGTTATAAGCTTGTTGTATTGTTACATTATCTTTGACTTTTGGCTGGCAATTTACAAAGCCTTCCAGTGGGATGGCTCTTATTTCCAGAGGTGAGCCAAAGATTTTCCCTTTAAAAAGGGTATAACCAAAGCCTATTTGAATCTGTTTTACTTCCCAACCTAGAAATTTAGCCATGAGTGCATGCCCAAATTCATGGATAAAAAGCAGTGGTATCCAAAATAGAATAAAAAAGAGTGCTCCCAGTTTTCTTGGCTGATAATTACTAAGCATTTCCATCGAAAGCATAAACAAGAAGCCCACCGCAAAGAGAGAAATAATAATAATTTCTGTTCGAGTCAGTGGGTTCTCATCATATTTACGCTGATCTATCTCTATCATTTTCAATAACTTTCTGGCAGCTGTTAGGTTCTAACTAATCATAGCATTAACCTCCGCAATTACCACCACAGCAATTATCTTTCGGCTTATCCGTCTCTTTGACTACTTCCACAGCATTATCTTCTGTTGTATCAACGACCTTTGTTTCTGCCGTTTCTGTCGTATTTTTTGCTGTACTGTCATCCGTTGAGCTAACAAGTACATTTTTTATTTTATTGAATAATTCCATGATCTTTTCCTTAGTTTAATAAAAATTTAAAGCCTAACACCAAGACCCTTCGCCAAGGTTAATTCAAAATAAGCATAAGTGGTTTCAAATCAGATGAATCAACCCTATACGCAAATAAATACTGAGCAGTGAGTCTTCATTTTGACGAAGGCAGGTAGTACATCAACCTATTTTAAGTCGTTAGTAACTGGATTTTACGAGTAATAGTATTTTCTATTGTGAGTGAAAATAACAACAGAGATGACCGCTTAACGATTCATTGATAGAGACTTTAAGCAGGTTAATGTACGAGTATGATAAACAATAAGTACTACCATCTAATTGATATCCATCAATCTCATCTAAACGATTGTCTGGTTATGAACACCCACCACAACCCCCTCCCACTAACTTGGCATCTTTATTAAAAATATATTTAAAAGACAAATAAAGAATAATGACTGATGAGATTTGCGCTATAAAACCAAGACCTCCCAGATGAGACCCTAAAATATTGAGCGAGATGAGATAGTGAGTCAATGATTCAGGTAGTAAACTAATCACTAAAGCGCCTATCATCATCAGGAGCATAAAAGACCGTGCGATTCTTTTATAAAGAGTATCAAAGGCATAAGACATAATAAGTTGAAAAGTACTTTGCTGATCTTCTGCCGCAATGACTTTAATATTGAGAGGCTGACCCAGAGTGATCGGTTTAGAAAAATCTTGTGATACCGCACGCTTAGGCCGTAATAGCTTAAATACAGCAATAACAATAACGCTTAATATAACAAAAATAGCCACTGAGTTTAGCAACATCCAGAAGTGATCTAAAAAGCTCAGTAACCAAATTTTCATGAGAGAATCATGGTTGAAACATTAAAGGCAATAAAGGCTAAAACCCATGCCGTTCCTGTTGTGAAAACAAAGAGATAGCCCCAGTGCTTCCAACCACCTGCTTCTCGCCTAAAGACCATCGATGCTGCTAAGCAAGGAAAGTAAATCATCACAAAGAGTATAAAAGCAATCGCTGCAGGCAGGCTGATATTTGCCTTTAATTGAGCAACTAAACCCTCACTACCTTCATCCTGATCACCACCTAGACCATATAAAACCCCCATAGTAGCAACAACAATTTCTTTTGCCGCCAAGCCTGTTTCCAAGGAAACTGCCATCCGCCAATCAAAGCCAAGGGGTGCAAAGAATGGCTCACTTGCATGTCCTATTTGTCCAAGATAGCTATTTTCTAATTTATATAATTCCAGCTCATTATTTAATGCCCTTGCCTTTTCTTTATTATCCGCAACTTGCTCTATTTTTATCTCATATTGTGCTTCAACTTCTGGAAACTTAGGGTAATTACTAGCAAACCAAATCAAAATGGAAGCCGCTAAAATATAGGTTCCTGCCTTTCTCAAGTAAGACCATGCCTTGCCTGAAACTGTTTGATAAAGTAACTTTATAGTCGGTAATCGATACTTTGGCATTTCCATGACAAAGGGTTCATCATCGCCCTTAAATACAGTTATTTTTAATATCTTTGCTGCTAGCATTCCCAGTAAAGCACCAAAAATATAAACACCGAAAAGTGTGCTGCCTGCATATTCTTTGGGAATAAAAGCACCAATAATTAAAACATAAACAGGCAGTTTTGCACCACAGCTCATAAAACCCGTGATGTATAAAGTGAGCAATCGATCACGATCATTTTTTAAAGTTCGAGCCGCCATATAAGCAGGCACAGAACAACCAAAACCACTCACTAAAGGGACAAAAGATTTACCATGCAATCCAAATTTATGAAAGAAACCATCCAACAAGAAAGCAGCTCTTGCCATATATCCCGTGGATTCTAATAGTGCTATCCCCGTGAATAAAATAACAATATTGGGTAAAAATAGAATCACAGCACCCACACCCGCAATGGCACCATCAGCAATAACAGAAGCTAATGCCGTATCTCCAAGAAATAACTTTGTATTGTCAATTAATAGACCAAAGAAAGCATCAATCCAATCCATTGGGATGCTACCCCACTCAAAAGTAATCTGGAATAAACCCCACATTAAAAATAGAAAGATCGGTAAGCCAATAAACTTATTGGTTAAAACAGCATCAATTTTATCCGTCAGCCCTGATTCTTTACTCGTATCGAATTTAACGGATTCTTTAACTGCCCCCTTAGCGAGCGCATTTTTTTCATCATGAAAAATTTCATCTAAATCTTTGACTTGATAGTGAGCATAAAGTCTTTCATAGGATTTATTGAGTAATGGCTGTAACTCTGTCCAGATGGGCTGGTCATGAAAACTGAGGTAAATATCTTTATCTTGCTTGAGTAGCTTAATGGCAACGGCTTTTAAGCCATGATCACTGTGATAGTTTTTATCACCTAAAAATATCGCAATGTGATCTATTTCATCTTCGTAGATATCACTAAACTGTAAATGCAGGTCTTGAGTGGCTTGGTTTGCCGTGGCAGTCATTGCCTCTATTAAATCTTCAATACCTGTCTTTTCTAAAGCAGAAGTTTGTACACAACGCACACCCAGCAATTTACTCAGCTGAACTTCATCAATATTGACCCCTTCTTTAACCGCCTCATCTTGCATATTTAAGGCAACAACGACTTTTTTATTGAGCGCCAATAGCTCCATTGTTAAATACAGGTTGCGCTCAATATTGGTTGAATCAAGTACATTCAGAATCAGGTCATACTCACCCTTATCAAGAAACTCTTTAGTAATACGCTCTTCGATAGTGTAATCGGTTAGAGAATAAGAACCTGGCAAATCGGTGACTTCAAAGTCATAACCATCACGAGTAAAACTAATGGTTTTTTTATCAACTGTAACACCACTAAAGTTTCCTACCCTTAGTTTGACATTGCCAACAGAGTTGATTAGGAAGCTTTTACCGACATTAGGCTGTCCAACTAAAGCTATCCTAATGGTTTTCATCTAATGATACCGACCTTCTCTGCTTCTGATAGACGTAAAGCCATCCGTGTTTTATTAATGCGGATTTCCATCGTTTGTCTTGCCAGAGTATGTTGACTCACATGAACTTCAGCACCTTTGACTACACCAAACGAATTAAAGCGGTTTCTTAATTCCTTGCCCGCTGTAATGATGGTAATCATCGCCGACTGTCCTTTTCCTAATGTATTAAGTGTCATCTTAAATCTCGGGTCGCTATAGAAGGAGTTGCTGATTTGATATTATGATAACGATAATAATTATCATCTGCAATATCTCTTCTTTAATATAGGTCAAGGATATTCAAGTTTATTATGGCTATTAGCTTGCTGAGGCTAGTGCTATTATTCATCACTTACTTTAAAAGCGACAAGCTCACA
>JAGLEV010000012.1 GCA_023144895.1 Thiotrichaceae bacterium | reverse complement strand
CATTATGAAAATTTACGGCTTATTTTTATCTATAACACTGGCTTCTATGCCTGTTTATGCTGATTGGAAAGACATTGCAGGTGATCTATGGGGAGCAACGGAAGAGAAGACTAAAGATTATTACAGTGCTTTAATGGATAAAAGGATTCAGCAAGTATCCAAAGCCGTTGCTAACAAAGAGAATACTCAACATCTAAAAACAGTTTGGGCGGGAGTTTTAGATAATCTCGATGATGCCCTAGTGCTTAATAATAAAATCGATGAAGCTCCAGCATCTCGCTGGTTTAGAGCAGACAAAGAATCATTAGGCGAAGATCAGATTGATGTCTTTTCTGAAGTTGAAGAATTACTCGCAAGCCCTGGGGTCAGCACTAGCCGAGAAAATATTGATCATTTCAGGCAAAAAATTCAGTCTGAAAGAAAGCGAGTCGCTGATCTAAAAGAGCAGAAGGTGGTTGCTTCTGGGTCTGATAAAGAGAACCTTAATCGCAGAATCAAAAAATCTGTCGATAAAATAGCTGCCTATAATCAAAATATTGACCTCGAAAAAAACAACCTTAGAGTACGCTTACAAGAGCTTGGATTGCTACTTGATGATAATCAGATTGGTGTATTACTTTCACGAGTTGACTCTGATGATATTATTAAAATGTCCGTTATTTATGGTGTGCTGACTGATATCACTAGTCAATTACTGGAATTAACTCAAGAGTTTAATGAGGATATCAATCAAGCTAAAAAATACTATGGAATGCATGTTGTGCTATTGAAATTTGTGATGAATATGCAGCAGTCCTACATTAAGACAATGGATGAAGAATACCTTCCGAAAATAAATTCTATTCGCAAAGATACGCTACGACTCGCCCAAGAATCTAAAAGGCTACTACACACTGAAAGTAAACGTAATAGTCGTCTATTATTGCAAAAAAATTTACAGGCACAAGCGTTAACACTGAAAGTTGCTAATATTTATGCACGCCAATTAAGTCAGCAGAAAACAAAAGTACAACAAGCCTTCCATGTAGTAAAAGGTGACTATCGTGTTGCTAAAAATACTTATGATACGGTGAAGTTAAGCTCTGATCTCATTCGATTAATGAAAAGTAATCAAGCTTCATTTAATGCATTGATGGATATTCAGATACCAGAAATTGTTCCTTTTGAAAATCTAGAGATGCAAAAAAAGTTTGAAGAGTTATCGGTATTACTAAAGAGCTAATAAACCTTTCTATAATATCCATTGAATATATGATTTTATCTTATTGTTATTATTAATAAAAACCTTAAACTCATTATCCAGTAAATCATGAAAAAAGATTATATGTTTGCAGAATAAGCAAGCTATCAATAGATATAGATTCTATAAAACAATTAAAGCGATAAAAATAGCAAACGTACTGTTATGCTTTTGTAAGGTTTTCATCCTGACAGCTCTCACCTGTAAAAACAGGAAAACTGTAATAGAAAAGTGCATTCATTGATAAAGTAGCTTATAATCATTGACAATGACTAATGATCATAGGAAATAAAAATGCCGTCTAAAAAAAGAGGTGAAATGATACGCCGCCAAATACTTCGCGATGTAATACATCATCCAAATGATATAGCAAATCATATTAGCCAAATATTTTCTATATCAAGACAAGCTGTCAATGTACATTTAAGAAAATTAATTGATAATAACTGGTTAGAGGCTTCAGGCACAACTAGAAATAGGCTATATAAACTTGGAAGTAGAAGAAAAAATACAATCACTGTAGATTTAAAAGATACCCCGTCAGAACATAGTATCTATATGAAAGACTTCTTATGGGTTGTAGAAGGAGTTAAAAAAAATATAGACGATATTATTTTTTATGGTTTTACAGAGATATTAAATAATGCAATAGATCATTCTCAAGGAGCTAACTGTTTTGTATCGATTGAAAGAGATGATAAAGAAATTAAAATCATTATCGCAGATGATGGTGAAGGTATATTTAAACGAATTACTAGACTCAAAAGCTTATCAGATGAAAAGCAGGCTCTTTTAGAGCTATATAAAGGGAAACTAACAACTGATCCTAGCAATCATTCTGGTCAAGGTATATTTTTTAGTTCAAGAATGTTTGATTCATTTATAATACGTTCACATGATTTAACATTTTCTCATAGACATGATATTGAGCTAGACGTACTAATGAATGTTAATCTTGGTGAGGTTACAGAGGTTGGAACAATCGTTGCTATGACAATTCCACTTGATTCAACACGAACTGACAAAGAAATATTTGATAAATTTTCAGCAGATGAAGAAGGGGATTATGCATTCAATAGAACCATAGTTCCTGTTGCAATGGCTCGATTTGATAAAGAAAATCTTATATCAAGAAGCCAAGCAAAAAGGCTACTATCACGGCTGGAAAATTTTCAATATGTATTATTTGATTTTGATGGGGTCGAATCCATTGGGCAAGCATTTTCAGATGAAATATTTAGGGTTTATCATCTAAGAAATCCTAAAATAAACCTGAGTTATACTAAAGCGAATAAAGCAGTAGAATCTATGATAAAAAGAGCACAATCAGAAATTTAGCTTAACAAAGTGACTGTGATTCTAAGTCAAGTCATTTAGGCTAATTTTCATTCTATACAGCATCATTTTCTACATAGTGACTTTAAATGAATGTCAATTTTGTACAAAATGGTACTGTACATTAGCATGGATAATAAACGATCTATTTACCCCATCACTTCATTAATGAGATGATCTATATCCAAGCTTTCCTCAATAGCATCCGCCAAACGCTCTAACTGCTCTTCTCGTTGTTTATTAATATCAAAAGGTTCTAGCGATTTTAGCCCCGCCCACGCTAATAAAGCCACTAATGCTTCACTAGAATCAAATAAGCCATGAAGATAGCTAGCAAATATCTGATTATCCACAGAGATTGCGCCATCGGGTTGACCCTCTAGAATCAAGGCAGGATTTGCCAAAGCCTTACCCGTCGTTTTGCCCGCATGAATTTCATAACCCGTAACCACAGCATCGTCAAAAGATAAGCGCCCTACTTTATTACTCAGTTCTTTACTCTCCTTTAAAGTAGTACTTAGCGCTAATAAACCTAAACCCTCATGACTTTGTGGCGTACCTTCAATCCCCAAGGGATCATCAATAGCCTCACCCAGCATTTGTAAGCCACCACAAATCCCAATGAGCTTGCCACCATAGCGCAAATGTTTATCTATCGCTGTTTGCCATCCTTGTGATTTTAACCACTGCAAGTCAAAGCCAACATTCTTACTACCCGCTAATATAATCAAATCTGCCGCAGGAATGGCTTCAAGATGAGAAATATACTGCAAATCAATCTCGGGATGTAATCGTAATGGCTCAAAGTCTGTATGGTTACTAATATGGGGCAGCTTGGGCACAATAATCCGAAACTTATCCGTCGTTGATTCTTGATTCTCTGGTACGGCATCTTCAGCATCAAGATTGAGACCATGTAAATACGGTAAAACCCCTAATACTGGCTTTTTTGTATACTCTTCCAACCAGTCCAAACCATTCTGTAATAAGGCAATATCCCCTCTAAAACGGTTGATCACAAAACCTTTAACCAAGGCTTGCTCTTCAGCGGTTAACAGTGCCAATGTGCCCACAAGATGTGCAAATACTCCCCCTTTATCAATATCTGCAATAATAATGACAGGGCACTTTGCACGTAAAGCAAAGCCCATATTGGCTATATCTCCTTTGCGTAGGTTGATTTCTGCAGGACTACCCGCACCTTCTACCAAGAGATAAGGATACTCAGCTTGCAACTTAGCGTAGGAATCAAAAACCGCTTCTGCCGCTTTAGGTTTGTAATCATGATAATCCAAAGCTTCGAGATTGCCGATTGAGCGCCCTTGTAAGATAACTTGCGCGCCAGTATCCGTATTTGGTTTTAACAACACAGGATTCATATGAACACTTAATGACACCTTCGCTGCTTGAGCTTGTAAAGCCTGCGCTCGACCAATCTCACCACCATCGGGAGTGACGGCACTATTAAGCGCCATATTTTGTGGTTTAAATGGAGCCACTGATAAACCATGACGGTGCAATACTCGACATAATCCAGCAACGAGAATACTTTTACCTGCATCTGAGGTCGTTCCTTGTACCATTAAAGCATTCATTTTAATTTTTCCCAATGTATCTGTGTAAACTGAACTACCATCATATTAACCCACTCCGTTTAACAATTTCAGGTTCTTTAACCTGTACACTGTGATAAATTATATCAATTTCATCGCACATGAATAAATCATTAAAATCTAGTTGACCGACTGATTGAAACTTAACAAAAAAGAGCAATAATATAGAGTTTATGAAAAATATTATACCAACGTATACCCCACCATTAGAAAGCATCGAAGACCCAGTCGCTCACATTGCCGAGTGGGAAAAAGCCACGGATAGCTATCACGAAAAAAAGTATAAACAGTCACTTATTCATACGATTAATTATTTAAATCCTGCGATGTTAAAAGATAAGGACTTAGACGCTGACATCCATATCAATCAAATGCAAGGCTCGGCAGAGATCAAGCTATCGGTGACGGATAAAGAAATAACGATCAAAGCCCCCTTCTTATGCATTACGGACAAGACCAATAAAATTGCACTATTGCGTAAGATTGCAGAAATCAACTTTACCCCTTTAGATTTAACCCAAATTTATCTAGAGAATAATGAAGTGGGTTTCCACTATCAAAGCCCTATTGAGCTAGCACAGCCGAATAAAATGTATAATATTCTTCGTGAGATCGCTTTTCGAGCCGATGAATATGATGATGAGTTTGTTAGTAAATATAAGGCAGATTATCTTGCAGAAAAGAAACCCAAGCTACTGAACGAAAAAGAAAAAGTGCAAGCTTGGCAACAAATTGAAACTATTTTCACTGAATATACTCAATACTGTGATTTCTTTACGAAAAGACGTTGGGAACATTATCACTGGGATATTGCGGCTATCTCGATGCTAAAAATATCGAATATGCCTTATGTTAACGGTACTCTACGGGTTAATTTAATTGATGAAATCAACCGAGTATTTAATACCAATATTGAGTTTAATACACGGACGGATAAAGCCAAGAGCTATATGAAAAAGCTGATTGCAATGCCTAAAGAAGAAATCATGCAACAGCTTTATCATGCTGAACAATTTTCATCAATGCGCTGGCGGAGTAGTCCAAAGATCATTCAAGAGCATGTTGAGAGTTATGCTGAAACCGTCAAACGTTTTAAAAATGAAGGAAGTGGTAGTGGTCGTGATACGGCATTAGCTTATTTTTTCCAACATTCATTCTTAAAGATGATTTACAACTATAATTTAGAAAAGTGTTATAAAGTTTCCATTGACAATGTATTAACAGAGGTTTCAGGTAAAACACCCGAAGAGGCGACACCACGCCTAACCGAGCTATATGAAGCGATGCTAAGTGGAGAGCTTGACCCAAAGGATTTTATCCCTGAGCATAAGACAAAGAAGAAGGCGAAGAAGTACAGCCTTTATATTCTAGGAGGCATTACCCTCTTTGTGTTGTATATGACTGTTAACATTTTCTCACGCACCTAAAAAAGTAAATTGACCATGAAGAATATTACTGATTCTATTTTTAAAATAATAACATCAAGTGGTACAGGTACTGGCTTTAAGGTACAAGATCACGATTTTGTTATTACTAATTATCATGTTATCCAAGGCAGTAAAAAAGTCACTGTTGAAGATAATATGAAAAACAAGCACCTCGCCCATGTCGTTATGGTGAATCCTGAAGTGGATTTAGCCTTTTTACAAGTGGATGGTCTCAAAGATGTACAAAGTCAAATTACCATTGATAGCGAACTTGAGGTTGAAAATATCTCCAAGCTTTATATCAATGGCTATCCCTTTGGTATGCCCTTTACGGTAACAGAGGGTATTATTTCCTCTGTTAATCAGCCAATGGGAAGCCGTCATTATATTCAGACCGATGCCGCCGTCAATCCTGGTAATTCAGGTGGACCTATGCTGAATAGTGATCTTAAATTAGTGGCAGTGACGACTTCTAAGTTTACTGATGCTGATAATGTGGGCTTTGGGATCAAGTCAGGTGATGTTATTAAAGAGATTAATGATTTTCATTTTGATGATAGCGTTTATCGAGTGAAATGTAATTCTTGCGATACTTTTATTGAAAAAGAAACAGAGTTTTGTACCTCTTGTGGCAATGATATTGATAAATCTGTTTTTGAAGAATTTGAAAAATCTTATGTTGCTAATTTTATTGAATCTGCAATTAGTCAAACGGGGATTGATCCTGTGCTCTATCGTGCGGGGCGAGATTATTGGGAGTTCCACCAAGGCACTGCTTTAATTAGAGTTTTTACCCATGACGATGATGAGCATTTATTTATCACTTCACCACTCAATAGTTTACCTAAGAGTAACTTAGAAGATTTATTAGTTTTTATTAATACGAATCAGGCTCCTCCCTATATGATGGGGATTTATGATAATAAAATTTACCTCTCTTATCGTCTGCACTTATCTGATATCTATGTAGAATCTCAAAAGGAAATCATTAAAGAGAATTTTATTAATATGTTAGCTAAAGCGGATGAGCTTGATGATTATCTTGAAGCAACCTTTGGTTGTAAGAAGTCGCTTGAGAGTAAGGTCGCTTAATATTTTTGTTATATGCTAAGGCTATGTATTATGAACCAATGGTCTTGATTTTTGCTAAAAATCCTCATGTGTCGTTCACCCATAATCGTACTGAGCAGCGCTTAAGGATAGCAAAAGTAAAATAGAAAATTTCGGGCTATTTCTGTACACACGTATACGCATGTTTATTGTCGTATTACAAATTATCGACAGATGATTGCTAACAAAAGATATATCTTTTGCTGGCTCTGGCTGGGAAAGCTTTGTAGGGAAGCGAGTAGTTACAATGCAGTTCAAATACCACCACTAATACCGTCTTACTCATAAA
>JAGLEV010000011.1 GCA_023144895.1 Thiotrichaceae bacterium | reverse complement strand
ATACTGCTTACACAGCAGGTTTAACCCCTGTCAATACCGATGGAGCTGATCAAGTCGATTATCTTGATCCTGACTCTGATAACGATAATATCAAAGATATTGTTGAATCAGGCTTATTAACCGTAGCGACGATTGCAACGGTTGATGCTGATAGTGATGGCATTATTGATAATAGCAATGCTTTTGGTGTTAATGGTTTATTCAATAGCCCTGTACTTGAAACACCTGCTAATTATGATAGCTATACGGATGTGAATGGGCTTAGCTATACCGATGCAACGAATATTTTTACACTAGCCGATACCGACAATGACACGCTTGAAGATGGCTCCAGTGCTGCTCCTATGGGGAAAGATTTAGATTATCGGGATAATAATTCTAATTGCACAGCATTAACAGGAGAAGTTAATAGTAGCCTGCAAATAAAAGATAATAAGCAGTTATTTCTTGCCACAACAACATTATCACCTGTTGAAGGACATCTAAATTCTTATGTCATCGGTAATAATGGTATGACTACCGTCAAGACGACTGGCTTTGTAGATACCGCAAGCACAATGGATAAGACAAAAAGAGCGAATCGACTCTATTCAACCAATCAAGGCGGTAACAAAGTCAAATTTGAGGTACTTGATGCGAGTGCTTTTGCCATTAATAACACCCCTAATGTTAGTACGATTAAAGACTATACTCTCGATCCATCAAATGATCATCCCGCTTATATTGGTGACCGTAAGGAAAACTCTTTTTTAGGGGCTATTTCACACAATACAATGGCACTGGTTGGGCAAGATATGAATGTGATGCAATACCTTAGTGATAGTACTTATCGTAGCTATAATACGGATGTTGTTTCAAAGCGTATCAATCTAAAAAAACGTGTCTTACTCAGCAGTAATGATGGTTTTATTTATTCTATTTATCAGGAAAGTGGTGACCTAGGGTGGGGGTGGATTCCACGAACTTTAGTAAAAGAACTAAAAGATTATAATACCTTTAGCAGTCATCATTTTATGCACGGCACAACGGATGTATTAGATATTAAATCATCAGCAACTTATAACAGTTATGTTATTGGGAGCTATAAAAAAGGTCTGGGACAGTATGTACTAAAATTAGACAGCTCGAGTGATCTCAATGGGGTTGTTTGGGATATTGACCATGAAGTTGACAATACAAAGGTCTATACTGCGCCCAACCATGGGCAACGTGCTTATTTCTCTGATAAAAACGGTAAGGTTTATAGTGTTTATACAATAACTGAAGGTACTAGTTCTAAGCTTCATATCAGAAGCCTAGCAGACACAAGTACGACTTATTTAATATCACTCAATTTCATTGCAACATCCAGTCCTTATATTATGATGGATTACGCAAGAAATAATGCACCTGCCAAGAAAACACTCTATCTTGGTGATTCAAATGGTAATATTCATTCTGCACCATTGTTAGCGGTAGATAATACTTTAGCAACAGATAGTGCAATAGAAACAGAGATCAACAACGGCGCAGTGGCAGCACTCGGTTCATCAGATACATCGCCTGTGACCTATATTGGCGCATCAAGATCCACAAATAGAGCCTACTACCTTCGCGCACAATCAAAAGATCGCCTCACTGTCTTCAAATATGATAGTCCAAATTCAAGCTGGATCCGACAATGGAGTGCGATTGTTGGAGACAGTGCGGGTAAATGGAGTGGTGGAACATTAACAGCAGATCCTAGCATTACAGCACTGCCAGCAAATTCGACTATCAGTGATAATGCAACCATTGCAGCTAACAGTATCATTCTTCCTGTTACCCATGTATCTATTGGAGCTAATTGTCCTGGAACCGCTTATTATTATCTGTACTCATTAACCAATGGTTATTTTCCCACTAACACCTTTACCAAAAGTAGCGACAATAGCGCTATTAACTCTAAGATTTCAGTAGGTTTAGGTGATGCAAAAACACTTCAGCTACTCGATTTCACAACAACAAATAAATTGCTTGGCATGGGTATTTCAGCACAAAAAATCAATGGTCAAACAGGAATCAATACGACTATTTATATTAATGATGCAATAACAACAGGTATTAGAAGTTGGCGAGAGCTACGGAAATAATAGTTTATAGTGTATTGTTTTATTAGCGCTATCGGTCACTTTACTCTATGAATAAAGTGATCGTATAGCCGTGTTTTTTCTATTGCGTTGTTATAAAAAAGATGACGGAATAGATTAAAGAGATTTAAACTCTAAACCATACTTCTGCAAATATTGTCTCACTCGATGACTATCATTATTCTTCGCCTTACTGATTCGGCTGATAGTAAATAATTTACGCCCAGCGACTGCCATACTTTTACTTTCTCGGCAGATACGAATCACTTCAGCTAATTGAACTTGTTCAAATAAATCTATTGCCTTAGCTCCATCCTCACCAAGACAGGACTCTACAATAGCGAGCGTCTTATCCTGCACTGTAGGCTGTTGATAGATTTGCCAATCTCGCATTAACCGTTGAATTTCTGCTTTCACAATCGCCTCAGTAATACGTCCACCACTCGCTAGTGTTGCCATCCGAACAATACTAGAATTTAAGTCACGAAAGTTAGCCTGCCATAGTGCCTGCTCAGAATAGGAAAAGTCTAGATACTGCTCCTTTGCCACTTTATTAAAATGGACTTTATAGCCTGCTTTTTGAGTATACAACTCTAATTCATGATCAATATTTGGTTTTAAATCTTCAATACGTTGTTTTAACGAAGGCATTTCGTAAGTCCAAAGGTTAATCCGAGCGAGTAAGTCCTCACGAAATAAACCTTTTTGCACTTGCTCAAATAAATTACGATTTGTCCCTGCTATTAACTGAAAATCACTATGACTTTCCTTATCAGAACCAAAGGGAAGAAAGGTTTTATCTTCAATTGCACGTAACAACATCGCTTGCTCATCCTGACCCAGCTCACCAATTTCATCAAGAAATAATAAACCCTGATCGGCTTCTAGCAATAATCCTGTACGACCCGTCGTTGCACCTGTATAAGCACCTTTTACATGCCCAAACATTGCGGACATGGCATTGTCACCCCGTAGCGTTGCACAATTGACTTCAACCAATTTGCCACGCAGATCACCCCGTTGTTTCTTCAGATCATAAATCAGCCGAGCCAGACGAGACTTCCCTACTCCTGTTGGCCCTGTGAGTAACATAGGCTCTGTTGAACGAATAGAAACCTGCTCTAGTTGTACGATCAAATCATTAAAAGCTTTATTACGTGTTGCAATACCCCCTTTTAAATAGCTAATCGCTTGTCGTGACTCTTGTTCAAAACGTGATGCAATTAAATCATAACGTGATAAATCAAGGTTGATAATCTGAAATTTACCCGTAACACGCTCTATTTCTGTCGCTCCCTTTTGGTTCGGCGAGGTTTGTAACAACTTACCAGGAATATAATTTGCTTCAGTCAATAAATACAAACAAATCTGCACCACATGTGAGCCAGTAGTGATATGAACAAGGTAGTTTACCTTTTCTGCATCAAAATTTTGCTGTGTCGTAAAATCATGGAGTTGTGCATAAACTTGCTCAAAATCCCATGCATTTTTGAAATCAACAATATGAGAGCTTAGTTTAGTGTCGGGGGCAACGGTTGCCATATCTTTAAAGGTCAATTCAGCTAACTTTGTATCATCCACATGATGAATAAGAATAAATTCATCAATAGGAATCCCTTTTTGTAATAGCATCGATAAGCTGGGTCGCCATTTTTTCCAACGCCGATTTCCTAGACCACCGTGATCTAATCGTGTACCTAGCACACCGATAATGACATTTTTCATAGTGAGTAAAGCCCTGATAAAATGATATTATTTCAATAGCAATCATCTCACACAGATTAAGAACACATAAGCTAAACAGATTAACGTTTTTTCCAGCAAACCATCAAGTTTGAATAACCTCTGCCTCGATACATCTTCACCTTAGCATGAAAGCTACCAGACCACTTAGGAGAAACCGTCACCATTGGAATGGGATCAGTACTACCATCCTTTGAAATAACATTATGGTTTTGATCATGTAAAATAATATCAATATCTTTTACGTGCTCATTACCTGCAGCGACTAGTATATACGCATTTTCTTTATACAAATCAGTATAAACTGTATAAGTATTACCTTGAGCTAAGTATTTCCCACTCGCTGAGTTTCTACAAGAAAATCCTTTACTGGCAAAGAATACACTAAGTGCTGCTAATTTTTTTAAAGAAGCATCCTTTGATGATGCTGATGATACATCTCCAGTAATCATCAATAGAGGTGCAATTAAAACAGATACTGCAATATTTTTTATATTCATAGCCAAGTCCCTTAAAATTAATTATTTATAGAAAATAATGATTGATAATTAACGTTAATTGAATAATATTTTACACCAGCAGTTCCCGTTTTAGTTATAAAGCAAGAGAGTTGCAATATTTTAGCAACAGAAAATCAAAGCTTAAATAGTTATCAACTTATTTTATAAATACTATAAAATAGGAACTGCTGATTTTATACCCGCTACTTGATTCGCATAATTAATTACCATTAATAAAGAGTAGCTATAAAAATAGTCTTTTTCTGATTATTTTTTTCACAATAGCAATTTAATATTGATTAAACCTACATTTTTCTTGCTATTTTAAGAAAAAAATACTTTATGATTACAAGATTATACGACGTTTTAATAAGATCATGAGTCGTAAAAAAATCGATGATTGAATTATTTTATTACTAATAATATTTAGCCTTAACAAGATTCAAGAAACCAACAACTCCCATAAGCTGTAGACCGTGCGATATAAAGCTAAAAATAGCAGAGCTTTACTACTTTTTAAGCAAATGACCTGACACCCAATATAGTCACTATATGCACAAAGAAATCTTTGGTCGCCAAAAATAACATCCGCATTACTATCTTTTTTGATAATTAGATATCAAAAAAGATAGTAATATTCAGCACCAATAAAATCCCACTTATTTAATAAAAAATACAAATAAAAAATATCACAATAAATAACAACACATTAAAGGTAAAATTTAATTAAAAATAATTTTTGGCATAGCTATTGCTTTACCTAAACCATCATTATTGTAAAAGGTAAATAGCCATGCACTCAACACACTACGAAGTACTACACGAAAAAGGTCACTTTCCTATTAAGTCGTGGACACGAGGCGTACCTTTTAACGATAACGCAAAACAACAGTTAAAAAATATTGCTCAGCTGCCTTTTATCCATAAGTGGGTTGCAGCAATGCCTGATGTACATTTAGGTAAAGGCGCAACCATTGGTAGTGTGATTCCAACGACAGGCGCGATTATCCCTGCTGCGGTAGGTGTGGATATTGGCTGTGGAATGATGGCAGTGAAAACTAGCCTAAAAGCACATCAACTCCCCGATAACTTGACCTCTTTGCGTAGCCGTATTGAACGTGCTATTCCACATGGTCGTAAGGTGAACCGTAGAAAGCGTGATTCAGGAAGCTGGGGAGAAATTTCTACTCAGGTTGCTCAGGCGTGGAGCCCTTTAAATGATCAATTTGAAATCATGAAGGAAAAACACCCTGTACTAAAAAATACCAATAACATTAATCATCTTGGAACATTAGGCACAGGTAATCACTTTGTTGAAGTTTGTTTCGATGAATCAAATAATGTCTGGATTATGCTACATAGCGGGTCACGTGGTGTAGGTAACCGTATTGGAACGTATTTTATTGATCAGGCTAAAAAAGATATGGAGCGTTATTTTATCCAGTTACCTGATAAAGATTTAGCCTATATTCCTGAAGGGTCAACGATGTTTCGTGAATACACAATGGCAGTGGCTTGGGCACAAGATTTTGCTCGTATTAATCGTGAAGTGATGATGGTTAATGCGATTCAAGCACTGAATGATGAAATGGGTATTCCTTTTGCCGCTGATGTTGAAGCAGTGAATTGTCACCATAATTACATTAGTCGTGAAAATCACTTTGATACGGATGTATGGGTAACACGTAAAGGTGCGGTTAGTGCCCAAAAAGGCGAGATGGGAATTATCCCTGGAAGCATGGGCGCTAAGTCCTTTATTGTTCGTGGTCTAGGTAATGAAAATAGCTTTTGTAGCTGTAGTCATGGTGCAGGTCGTGTGATGTCACGTACTCAGGCTAAAAAAGAAGTGAGTTTAGATGAGCATCTTAAAGCCACCGAAGGCGTTGAATGTCGTAAAGATAGCAGTATTATTGATGAAACACCTTCTGCTTACAAGCCGATTGAAAAGGTGATGGAAGCACAAAAAGATCTGGTAGAAATTGTACATACCCTAAAGCAAGTCGTTTGTGTCAAAGGATAAATATGCGATATCACTATAAAATTTTGGGAAATAGGTAGCCTATTTCCCCAACCTAATTTACCTAATAACCTTGATGTAATAAGCAATAACAGGTTCGATATACCTGTCTGGCATAAGAGATTCTATCTCGCTATGTACCTATTCATCATGTGTTTTTAGGTAAAAAACCTGCCTCGACAAGAGGCAACATGTCGTTAGCGGCTCAGACAGAAGAGCGATAGATTCAATAATCTATAGGAAGGTGGTGCAAATCCACTCGACGATAACTGATCCTTCCCCGATCATTTAAGTGTCTTCACTGACACAACCAGGAGAGAATGCTTGATCTCTAAAAAAAATGGAGCAACGTCCTTAAAAGACGCGTGACTAACATCACATAACCTTGGGATGACTTTCAGACGATGCTAGCGATAATCAATAGGGTCAATCGTAAACAAGCTTTTAGTGTTTACCGTTGCCAATATTGTTTGTTACTGGATTAGTCAGCATTTACCGCTCTTAGTGAGTGGGTTTGCGAATAACCGATCAGTCTCTATAAGCCTAAACAGTGCACGTTATAGAGTGTACTCGCAAGGTGGCAGTACTGATTTCTTATTCGTACAAGCTAACAGACAGCGATGAATGTGAAGGTCATTCCTCCCTATTTTAAAATGTGGCAGAAGCCTCATTAACAATTATCAACATGACCAAGGAGAAAAATCATGTTTATCACTGAAAAATTGATACTATCTGACACTCAACGTGCTTTATTCTTTAAGAAAAAGCAGTTTCACAGGATTCTAGGGGCTGGCGAACATCATTTTTGGGGCCTATCGCCTATTGAAGCAAAAGTATACGATATGACGGAATCTGTCGGTATCGTGATTGATAAAAGATTACAACAACTCATGGAGCTTTATCCAGAACAGTTTGCTAATGATTTACAAGTCGTTAGCTCTGGAAAAGGTGAAATTGCACTGATCTATCAAAATGATAAACTTGTTCATATTATTCCAGAATCTAGTGAATTTGCCCTATGGAAAGCACTTTCTAAGCTAAAGGTCATCAAACAAAATGTGGATGAGCAACCTTGTTTGCCTAGTCATGTTGATCAAGAAATTCGCACAACACATGCCCTACACAAGGTAGAGCAACATACTCGTACTTTTACTTTAGCGATGGATAAACGTGCACTATTGTTTTGCAATGATCAATTGATACAAGTATTGAACCATGGACATTATCGTTTTTGGGATCAGTCGAAGGCGCTAACACTGGAAAAAATTGCAATAGATGACCCATTAAGCATTGGAACAAACTCACGCCTATTACAATTAGTTGAACAACATATGGCACTATTTGAAGACCATGTTATGCACTGGACAACGGCGGATAATGAGGTAGGTCTGGTTTATGAAAATAATGTACTGCGCGATATTCTATCACCAGGGCAGCAAGGTATGTACTGGAAAAGTAAGCGTCTATTAGAAGTGAGAAAGCTGAATATTGAGGATACAGCACAACTTGCCATTGATAAAACACTTGCTCGACAGTTGCGCCTACCACGAGAATCCCTATTAGGTTCTTCGGTCAGCGATTGTGTTTGTCATACTGAAATTACTGAAAATCATGTCGGTTTTCTATGGATTGATGGCAAGTTAGAGCAAATGCTAACGGCAGGTGCTTACTCATGGTGGAAGTTTAATCGTAACATCACGATTAAACACCTTGATATGCGCCTACAAAATATGGCGGTCAATGGTCAGGAAATTTTAACTAAGGATCGAGTCAGTCTGCGTATTAACCTATCCGCTACATGGCAAGTTACAGATGCTGAAACAGTAGAAAGAAAGCTCGCCGACCATGAGGACTACTTGTACCGTGAACTTCAGCTCGCATTACGTGCTGTTGTTAGCACTCGTAGCTTAGATGAATTACTTGAGGATAAGAATCTTCTCAATAAAGATGTACTTGATATCGTTGTAGATAAAGTTTCTGATTTTGGTATTGAGCTACAATCCACGGGTGTTAAGGATATTATTCTTCCTGGTGAAATGAAGGAGATTCTGGAGCAAGTTGTTGAAGCACAAAAGATTGCTGAAGCTAACTTGATTCGTCGTAGAGAAGAGACACAAGCCACTCGTTCACTGCATAATACAGCCAAGATGATGGAAGGTAATCCAACACTATTGCGCCTAAAAGAACTGGAAGTTCTAGAGCGTGTCATTAGTGATGTCAATACGCTAAATGTCTATGGTGGTATTGATGGCATGATGAATGACATGGTACGTTTAAAATAATAAAAAAAGGTGGGACTTTATTTTTTAAGTCTCACTTTTATATGAGCAAAGAGCGATGAATATAATCTCAGCAATACAAAGTAAACTGGATCAAATAGAAATCGATCACTCAGTAAAAATTCTCTATGCCTGTGAGTCGGGTAGTCGTGCATGGGGTTTTGAATCTCAAGATAGTGATTATGATGTACGCTTTATTTATGCTAATCAACGTGATTGGTATTTAAGTGTCAATGCTGAGAGTCAGCGTGATGTGATTGAACTACCCGTTGATGAGGTATTTGATATTAATGGCTGGGATTTGCGTAAATCATTAAAATTAATGAAAAAATCTAACCCTGCACTAATGGAATGGCTCAGCTCATCAATTATTTATCGACAAGATAATGAGTTCACTCATGCGATGAAAGACTTAATGAAACAGCACTATTCACCGAAAGCCTGTTTTTATCACTATTTTCATATGGCAAAAAAGAACAACCGCCAATACCTAAAAAGTGAGCAAGTACAAATCAAAAAGTACTTTTATGTATTGCGTCCTTTGTTAGCAATGCAATGGCTGGAAAAAGACCTTGGCATTGTCCCTCTTGAATTCGATGTTATGGTTAATAAGCTCATTCCTGAAGGACAGCTAAAAGAGGATATTGCCGCGCTGATTGAGCGCAAAAAAGTAGGTTTTGAATCAAAAACATCCTCCTCAATTAAAAGTATTAATCAGTTTATTCGTGATGAAATAGAACGCTTATCGAATGATACTGATAATCTTTATGCTCCATCAACGAATTATGAAAATATGAATCTATTATTTCGAAAGTTTATTATCTAGTTCATTCATCTGATTGCTAAAAAATTTACAATTCAGCCACTGATATTACACTGATTTGTCTGGTTGAATTACCTCAAAAAGCACTTTCCAGCCTTTCATCAAATATCCGCTGTTCCCCTTGCCTCTGTCAATCGCACAGAGGGCTATCAATCTCAAGCTAAAATCTAATGCGAACTCCCGATAAAGAATGTGTTTAAAAAAATATCATTAGGGTTTTTGGCATTTCTTAGCCAATATTGCTATGGTTAGCCATAATTATTTTCCGAACTCTTTTTAGAAGGTCGCAAACTGATTTCATAAAAGCTTGAACATAGCCAGATTCTTTTATTTCTAACAAACATCCTCCACCAGACTTCAGACAAATAGGAAGCGAATAAGCCATTATGGAAGCATTGCACACCCTTTTGCCCGTTATCATCATCCTCTTTGTTAGTGTCTTAGCGATTGCCATTACCAGACCGCTTAAAATGAGCCCCATTGTTGGCTACCTTATTGCAGGAATGATTATTGGCACGCATGGTTTTGGCTGGATTGAAGCAGACCATACAACACATTTGCTGGCTGAATTAGGTGTGGTTTTCCTGCTCTTTGATATTGGTTTACACTTTTCACTTGGGCATATCTGGGATGCACGTAAAGACATTCTAGGGCTAGGTCCTTTACAAATTATTTTCTGTACGGCTGGCTTTGCTCTTATTGCTTTGATGATGGGATTAGATACTGATATTTCAATTGTTATTGGTACAACCTTAGCACTCTCTTCCACCGCTGTTGTTGCCCAAATCCTTGCTGATCAAAATCAAAGCCACTGCCCTGTTGCCATCTCTTCAACAGCGGTACTCATTTTCCAAGATATTTGTGCTATTTTCTTATTAATTCTCGCACATTCAATGGAAGACCCTAGCACGAGTATCAGCAGTGCTATTGGATTTGCCGCACTCAAGGCATTAGCCGCCTTTATTACCGCCATTCTCATTGGTCGCTTCCTCATTGGTCCCTTGTTTAAATTAATCGCACGATTAAAAGATAATGAGATATTTACTGCTGTTGCTTTACTCATTGTTCTGACAACAGCCTCAGCAACAGGAGTCCTTGGTTTATCCCTAACACTGGGAGCATTTCTTGCTGGAATGATTATTTCAGAAACCCCCTATCGCCATTTAATCCAAACAGAAATCACTCCCTTTAGAGGCTTGCTATTAGGCTTTTTCTTTATTACCGTCGGCATGTCACTGGATACTCAGGTGATTATTGACCAATGGTGGCAAATCCTGAGTATTGCTATCACATTAATGTTAATTAAAATGGTACTTATTTACACCGCTGCCCGATTGCTCAAAATACCTCCTAGCCACTCCTTTTCCATGGGAATTTTACTCTCCCAAGGTAGTGAGTTCGCTTTTGTTATCTTCGCCATGCCAGCCTTGCAAAATGCCCTTGGAAGTGAGAAAGCCTCTGTACTGATTATTGCTGTTGCAACGAGCATGGTCTTCACCCCCGTGATTGTTGCGCTAGGTAAAAAAATCTCCAGACACCAAGCCGATAAAAACTGGGAAGATGGACATGACCCCGCTAGCATTGATCATAGCGAGGCATCGGTGATCATTATTGGTATGGGTCCAGTCGGACAAAGAGTTGCCGATGGACTGACAAACTATGATATTAGCTATCGAGGAATCGAGGTGGATCACGATTGCTTTGTCAATGCTTGCACTAATGGCTATTTAGTCGGCTTTGGTGATGCTACCGACCTGCGTTTAATGGATACAATTAAATTTGCTCATGCAAAAATGATTGTTGTCACCTTTGCAGATTATGCTATGGCTCGCGAGCTAGCGCCTATTGTTAAAGCACGTTATCCCAATTTATCACTGCTGATTTCGGTGGAAAATATGGCGCAACGAGAACAATTTTCTGCCCTTGGAATGCAGGCAGTCATTGAACAAAGCTTTCCTAAAGGACTCGATATTGCTACCACCGTATTAAGTCAATATGATATTGAAAACGAACAGCTAAAGAAGTGGATGGAATGGCAGCAAGAACTTGAACTTCCTGTAACACAACCGCTTTAAGGAATAATCTCTACCTCACTGACTTTATAACCTCAGCTACGCCCTTATTTTAAAACCAATATGATAAACTAAGACCCACTTCATAGTCTTGTTTTTTATCTTTGGTAATTGAGCTATCACTAATCTCATTGGGCAAATGTTTATAAAGGGCCTTGCCTTGTAATGATAAATGAGGAGAAAGTTGCATCTGAGTCTCGAAACCGAGAAAGGGAGTCACTGCCGCCTTACCTTGATACGCTTTGCGATTAGCATTTGCTTCCGATGTTTTCACACCATAATAATAATCCACCACTTCCTCACTTTGCCAATTCGCACCCGCTATTACTGCTGCATTAAGGCTACGCTGACCGTTCCACTTCTTACCTTTGCCAATACCACCCACAGAGAAACCAACTTCCTGACCTTTATGTGTATTACTAATATCCCCTATTACCGATAAATTAACGGGTGCATAAGGCGTATTCATCGTTAAACGCACACCAGCATCAAGCGATTGTTCACGTGTTTTCATTCCATTAAAAATCTTCTTATCCTTTGACTCATAACCCCGCCGCTTTGTTGTGGCTAATACATCAACAATATATTGATCTTTCTTAATAGCTGAATAGGAGAAGCTATTCTGATCAAGGTTAGCTCGCTCCCCTTTGTAATAAATATCAGGGCTCATTTCTCCTTTTATCTCTGTATCTCCTTTTGTATCTGACTTATACATAGATTGCGTGTTGTCCATTGAAAAACCCACGCCCCACTCTGCTGAAGCACTCAAAGGAAAAAGGCTTGAAAATAGTAAAGTAGAAGCCAGTAAACGTACCGTTGTTGTATTTATAATATGCATCAGTTTCTCTTCATCAAAAATTAATAAAAATGTCATTACTGCGAATTATAATAAGATTAAAACTGATTAAGGTCTGTGTTAGCTTTGTTATTGAATTGTAAAGTTATGTAGTGATCATCAATAGTACATTACACAACAACAACACTTTTCACCTTGTTCTACAAACCCATTAGCATAAACTCTCTCTATGGCTAAAATAACGCACACTACAACAGAACAAAGCTTCTGCTATCACACCATTTTATTAATCGAAGATGATAAGCGTCTCTCAGCAGTCATCGCTGAATACTTAGAAAAACAAGGCTTACAAGTAGAAGTAGAATACCGAGGCGATACTGCGGTACAGCGTATTTTAACACTACAGCCTGATCTGGTTATTCTCGATTTAATGCTACCAGGCTTAGATGGCTTAACGGTATGTCAGGAAGTACGCTCTCAATATAACAAGCCCATCTTAATGCTGACCGCAAAAGATGAAGATATTGATCAAATCGTAGGCTTAGAGTTAGGTGCTGATGATTATGTTATAAAGCCCGTGCAACCCCGCATTTTATTAGCACGTATTCGTAGTTTATTACGCCGATCACAAACGACAAAAGTTACCACAATAGCAAGTTCAACACCTCAAAAACAATATCACTTTGGTGCGCTAAAAATCAATGACAGTGAACGTACAGTAACACTACATCAACAAGCCATCACACTGACAACAATAGAGTTTGATTTATTATGGTTTCTCGCTACTCATGCGGGTGAAATTCTTAGTCGGGATGTCATTTTTAGTGCACTTTCAGGCATTGAATACGATGGTTTAGATCGCTCAGTTGATATTCGTATTTCACGTTTACGCAAACTCTTAGAAGTAGAGCCCAGTGATCCCAAGGGAATTAAAACAGTCCGTGGAAAAGGATATTTATTCGTGACAACAGGATGGGAACAAGATGATTAAATTTTTTATTACACTTTACCTTACCTTATTTATTACCTTTATTGCGGTAATCGTTACTGTCGAAACACTGTCTGATAAAATCGTCGACCACTTTGATAACGGAGATATAGAGGACAAGATATTTCAGGGTATGTTTAATTTGTTAGATCAGTCCGTTGAAGGTATTAATCAACAAAAGATTCGCCAAAAAGTAGCACAACACCAACAGCATTTTCCCATCTTATTTGACCTTATTGAAAGCCATCAAATTAAACTCACTCCTAAAGAGCGTCAACGCCTAAACCAAGGAAAAGCCGTTTCTATTGTTAATGAAGTAGAAGATTTTCTCTACCGAAAACTGCCTAATTCTAACTTAGTCTGGCGTAGCCCTACAGATTTTTCGCTGAATATGAATTTTTTTACCGTAGAAATAACGGCTGGAAAATTCATTAATGGGATGTTTTATTTAGTAGAAGATACACTATCAACAGTGCCTATTAATGCCCGTTTAGAGAAGCTACAAGCATTACAAAAGCTACATATCTACCCACTAAGAATTGAAAAATTAGCCAATTTAGATATTAGCAATGAAGACCGTATTGCCTTAAAACAGAATGAGGTGAAGAATATTACACAAGGTCAACAGCAAATTGTTTTTGCCCGCCAGTTAAAAACATCCTCTGATATTTTGATCTTGGAATCAGGGGAAATCCCATGGCTGATATATAATATTCCCTACATCCTTTTATTTATTTTAGCCTTATTCATTGCCATTGCTAGCTTTATTTGGGTTTACCCTTTGTGGCGTGATTTATCACAACTTAAAACAGCAGCAGAACACTTTGGTGCAGGTCAATATGATACCCGTGTTCCCCATTCAAAATATGCACGGATTGCCCAAATATCCCAAGCTTTCAATTTAATGGCAAAACAAACCCAGCACAGTATTGATGCCCAAAAAGAACTCACTTCAGCGGTTTCTCACGAACTAAGAACTCCTGTTGCACGTATGCGTTTTTCTTTGGAGATGATGATTGACTGTGACAATAAAAAGAATCAAGAGCGTTATATTAATGACATCAATACCGATATTGATGAACTGGATTTACTGCTCAGCGAGCTATTGACTTATGCTCGTTTTGATCAACATAGCCACCAGATTAAGTTTCAAGCTCAAAACCTACAACATTGGTTTGATCATAGCTTAGAACGCCTACAGCCTCTGGCTAAAAATAAGCAATTGAAAGCCCAAATAACGCATATTAGTGAAGATGAAATTGTACACTTTGAACCACGCTTAATGTCTCGTGCGATGGACAATCTTGTTCAAAATGCACTACGCTATGCTGATAGCATGGTGCTTGTTAGCCTTACCAAAACAACAACCCATTATCAATTAACAGTGGAAGATGATGGTGATGGCATTGAAGAGAAAGAGCGTAAAAAACTCTTTGATGCTTTTACAAGAATCGATGACAGCCGAAACCGTAGCTCAGGAGGATTTGGTCTAGGGCTGGCTATTGTTAAACGTATTGTGCAAGGACATCAGGGTGATATTAGTATTCATCATTCTGACTTGGGTGGAGCATTGTTTAAGATTCAGTGGGCTTTATGAGATTGTAATGAATGAACCTACTGATTTTTAGTCAATACTTACCAACAGTCATTCGTACTATCAGCCGCCAATAACGTTTTTGCCGTTCTTGCTCCTGTGTGGGCAATGGTAAAGGTATTGCAAGTCGTATCGTTTGATTGTTGCTTTGTAGAATTAGCTGTCGCTTTTAAGGTATATCCAATACAGTTTGATCCTAAATTACAAGCAGAACTAGAGGCCATTGTTGCAACCAATGAGATCTTATATAATTGATTATCTGTATCGACGGTTGTCCCTGAAGCAGCAGCCCCTGCAGAAGCCCCTGAGGCAGTAGTACCATAAAGCGCTTCGAAATCATACGCATACTTTAGATTCTGACTAAAAAACTTCTCTTGTAATTGAGCCATATGCATTAATTCACTCATGGCTTCGATACGCTTTGATTTCATCACATGATTGGAGTAATTGGGATAAGCAATGGCGACTAAAATACCAACAATGGCGACAACAATCATCACCTCAATTAAAGTAAAACCCTTATGTTTATTCTTTTGCCCTATTTTTGACATTATCTAACCTTTTATTATTATTTTTATCTATGGTGAAAACTTTGCATGAGCAACAAACGTTAGAGAGCAAGCTAAAAATCAATGAAAAACCACTGTTTACTTATACGATGATATCAATTAACAGACTGATACTATTTTTTAATACTCTTGTAAAATCTCTTATGGTAAAGCGGTTGACCCAGAAAACTGACTAGCAATTGCCTTAGAAATTGCTTCTAATTGAGTCTCAATACTCGCATCAACAATGCCAGCATCTGATTCAATAATACAATCTGTTTCATTCAATCGTGCATCAGCACTAACATCTAAAAACTCAATCGAGTGCCCTATCTCTTGAAGTCGCTCATTAATATTTTCAACCATCGTGGGATGAACGCGTATTGCAACACGCTGACTTTGATAAACTGGCTTTAAGCCTTTCTTTACCGCTGCAAAGACCAAGTCATTATCATCAAAATCAGTAATTATTTTGCGTACTGCATTATTAACTACTTGAGAGAGATCTTTTTCTATTGCCGACAACTGGTTAACAAAAGAGGTCGCAGATTGTAATATTTGGCTAGCCAGACGAGACTTTGCCTCTTCAGCACCTGCACTCAGTCCCTTTTCAATCGATTGCATTTTAAGGTTTTCAGCCTCAACATGATGGGCTGCTATATCAAGTTGGGTTTTTTCCCATAGCTCTTTTGCTGTTTGATACTGTTGGTAATCCGATGACTTGATAATCCTTACACCTGGTTTTATCTTTGGTGTCTCACTCTGACTATGAATAAAATTATCTACCATCACTCTTCACCTCAATATTCAAATCACTCAGAATAAGCTTTACAATATTTGCATTGCCACCTTGACCACCAGGAATACGTTTTAACTTAGAGGAATAATGTACATAAAGATCAAACCACTCTCTAGGTAGCTTAATCAACAGGCGTTTTAATAATGCCACTGGATTTGATTTCACTGCGGTAAATAAACAAATTAAGCCCGAAACTAAAACCTGCTCTTTTATTGGCATATCTTTAGGTAAACGAATACTTTTCAATTGCTTCTTTTTAAACTTTGGAGCTATCGTTAAAGCAAACTGATAGAGATCTTTACCTAATTCTTCTCGGTATTTGACCACAAGGTCTTTAGTAATGGTATGGCGTATATCATCAAAATGAAACATCAAACCTAAGTGCATAACCAAAGTTTGTAAATCATCACTTTTTAGCAAAGCAACACGAGTGAGTGAATCTGAAAAATCAAAGTAGAATTTACCATTAAATCCTAATTGACTCATCAGGTGATGAGATAGGCGTGTAGAACGTTGTTCGCCATTATCTTCTTGGATTAATTTTTGAATCAGTTCTGCATTAGGTAAATCGGATACCCATGATTCATGAACATAACTTTCTGGTTTGTAGTTAAACTCCCAAACAGAATACGGCATCTTATCCTTACGATGTGAATCTGATGGGTCAGTCATAATAGTCACTTTTAGTCTTTCTCAGCTTATTTTCACGAAGGTTTAACGCGCTTTTATCTGCGCTGGAAGCATAACAACGGATACTTTGTCATAACTCAATCCTTCGATACTTTTCTCCACAATCATTTTAATCTCAGATTTAATATCGGATAAATTACTATTGGGATGATATTTAATAAAAACAGAAGCAGAAGAAGGGCTTATCTTTTCAGCATAAGGGCTGTTTTGTGGCATTACAACATGTACTCGGGCGATAATAACGCCATCTATTTTTGTTAATGTTTCTTGTACACTTTGTGATAATGCATAAATATAGCGCACTCTTTCTTCCAATGGAGAGGATACTAAACCTTCTTTTTTAAATAACTCCTTGATACTGGAAACTTTCTCACGAGGGTATCCGTACTCTCGTAGCAAGCTCACTGCTTCTGGAATTTTTGACTCATCAATCGTCAAGGTATAAGCCTTGGTTTTCTTTTCCTTAATTTTTTTTGCTGAAATTCCATTACTCAACATCACAGACATCATGTCATTAACATCACGTTCCGAAAGATTATTATACAACTCCATCTGACAAGCTGATAAAGAAATAGCTATCACAATAAGAGAGAGATTTTTAAGTAGACTAATGAATTTCATAATTATTATTATCTAAAATTTTACTGACTACAGGGTTAATAGTCCCTTATCCTGCAGATCGGAATAATGTCTTCAATCCTTGACTAGCTTGGCTTACTACCGAGGTCAATATAGTAATATTTGTTGACCACATTTGTGTTTTAATTTTCCACCGAGACATTGTATCCATTCTCGTTTGGGCATCCTCCATCATCGCTTTTTGCTCAGAGAGTAGATTTTTAAGATTAAATTCAGTCTCAGCTTTATCAGCAGAAACATTGGATCGAATACCGACTTGTGGAGCTTTCTTCTGAATCGCAGGAAACTGATCCATACCTACAACATTATTCATTTGTTGCATGATATCTTTATACGAAGCATCCATTTTAGATAAGGGATTTAAAGCAGTGGGTTCTACTTTATTATTCACTATCTCAGTATTGGGTGAATCCACTCGAATACCATCGATTTTAATCGTTAATAAATCATCGTTTGGAGTCTTATTGGATGCCTCTGCTTTCAAGCTATCCACAAACTCTATATCAAAACGCATAGCATCACGAGGACTTGCCTCTGCTACGGGTTGCTTTAGAGCTTCACTAGACTGGGGAGCTGGTACTCCCTGTGTTGATATTAATTGTTCTATCATGATGACACTCCTGATAATTTTAACAAACTACCTTTAAGCAGCCTTATCAGAACCTTCTGGTTGCGCTTGTTCTATTGGTTGCTGATCCGTACTATTACCTGACATCTCTGCAAGGTAGAAACTGGCAATTGTTTTATCATCTTCTCCACCCTTCTGAATGACTTCTTCAAAAACAGCAATCGCTTCATCAGATCCACCTGATTCACTGAGTGCCATACCTAAGAAACATTTTGCTGTCATATTTTCAGGCTCTGTCACTAGAACGCCTTCTTTTAAAATGCGGATAGCATCCTCATATTGACCTGCATAGATTCTAGAGATTGAAACACCAATAAGTGCTGCTGACTGTCCTTGACAATTTTCTTCAACACTATCCATAATGAGTTGACCCTTTTCAATATCGCCATTAAAGCAAGCTAGATAGCCGACTTGCGAAAGTAGTTGGATCATTTCAGTACTAATTTCCATTGTTACTATCCTCTCTTATTTATCTATATTTATTATATTATTTTTATAAAATTAGTGTGTTTTTACAAATTTTTCTTACCAAAGGCAACCTTACTCATACCGAAGATATTATCCTCTCGATATAAATAAGAATTGCAAACATACTTGTAAGCTATGGAGCTAACCCCACAACTTAATCAATATATTTTATCTTAAACTTTGAGCCATTGCCTGTGCTGCTCGAGAAATTGAACCTGATACTGCATTCTTAACTCGTAAATTTGCTGTATGCATTTGGAACTTCTCTTGAAGGTCAGAAAGCTTAGACTGATAGTCCATTGATGCTTGCATACGTGAGCTTTGCTCTTTTAATGTTTTATTTAACTCTGCTACTCCAGTTCCGCCAGTTCCACCAACGCCTTGAGTTTGTGCCGCTTGAACACCTTGAGTTTGTGCTGCTTGAATTCCGTCCATTTTGTGTCTCCAGTAATAATAATAAGTAAACGATTTGATTATTCCAAGGCTTTATGATTTAAGCATTAGGAAATAATAATCTGTCATTTTGAAGCATTAAAACTTCTATATAATCAAATGAATGACATATAGAAGCATACTTGCTATAGGTAACATTGTACTGTGTTTATAAACGATAAACTCAATAACAGCCTAATAACTTACAGAGCCGATAAAATAGACGTTAATCGGTAGTTGCTAATAAATAACTGACTAAATCTAGATCATTTACAGCGAATTTATATCAATAAAAGTCAAAAAATCCTATCATGATTGAGTCTAAATTTTAATACTTATCAACAATTGAAATACTGGCTTCAACGGCCTGTAACAAGCGACTCAAAACCTCATAATCATTAGGTGACAAACCTTTATTTAATTCAGTCCTGATCTCTGTACTTAAACCATTAAACTGTCCTAGCAACTCTTTTTTGTAGTTTCCTGTTGTATCTTCTTTTAAACTATTTTCTATATCTAACATCACTATTATTTTCCTTTGTTTTGTCCAAAATATATGGGGAATATTATATTATTATTTTTCAGCAAGATGTGGTCTTGCTTGATTGCTTCGATAAAGTAACCTTTACCTACATCAGAGCCTTTAAAGTACTTATTACCTTTTTGAGAAATAACATACGGCACGGCTCCTACACTGACGCTGCGTAAGGCAAGCTTAATACCGATATCAGGTCTTATCAGTAATTCGTTATATCGAAAAGAGTAGAAACTGGCGGCATTAAATTCATCTTTTAATTGAACCCAGCGCTTTATTTCGCTCTCTGTTAATCGTCCTTTGATTAAAATAACGCCTTTCTTATGTTCTAAACTGATACGCGGATAAAATTTTTCTTTCTCTACACTTCTTTTTAATACCAAAAACTGCTCATAAAGATTTCTAACACCTTCATCACTGATCGCGTTAATACCATCAATATCCTGTCGAATAGTGTCTTTAATATGTAGCCACTTGCTACGATTAGCAGTGATGCCCGTTGCTTTAATTCGACCATGCGCCATGGTTGAAAACTTAATACCATCTTCACCCAATGTTGTTGCTACCGATTGCGCTTGTTCTTCTAGTTCAGTGTCAACAAAGACTCGTAAAACAACGTTATTGCCAAAAGAGGAGAGTTCTTTATCAAGAAGCTCCCGCTCAGCGTTATTCTTTACATAGCCTTGAATCCAAATAATCCCATCCTTGTTTTTATCAACACGAACATCAGGGTATTTATTGCTAGCAATTAATGAATTGACTTTAGAACTGACCGTTTCCTTAAAACCAAACATAGCAGCTAAGCCCCCCGTATCTTGGGTAAAGTATTGGATATTTCCAAGGATGAGTACCGCAACACCTAACCATAACCAAGGGCTTGTTAGAAGAGATCCTGAAGGAGGTTTAGTATTAGATCCTGCACCTGAATTAAGACGTTTATGGCGGTCTAATAAATCTTGTACACTAGATATTGAGCTATTTCTTGTGGTGACGGTAAAGCTAACATCACCAATTCTTAATAGCTGATTTGCTTTAATACTGGTCACATGAAGCCCTATGTCTTTTCCATCGACATAGACTGGCTGTGCTAGTGGTGTCAAACGAATACGACGATTATCTAGCTCAATAGCAACATGACGATCCGCAACACTGGCGCCATTAAAAATAATATCACATTGATCAGTCCCACCGATAACAAGACCTGATGCATTATGCAATGCTGCACTCGCACCTGCATTCATGCCAGACAAAACTTTGACGACATATTGTATATTGTTTTTTTTCATTGCTTATTAATACCTAAAGAATCTCGCTCTCCTAGAACCATTAATCCCTTGTCACGTTTGATCACTTCTACATTATTATTATTTTCATATTCTGTGGGTAATTCTGAACTGAAGTGTGTTACTCCGCGCTTATCAACCCAACGAAAAATACTCGGTTTCGCTGCTTTACTATCCAATACTTTCGACATCTCAAGTACGGCACTAACAAACTGCTCAGGGCCTTTGAAATATACCATTCTATCAATATCTGATTTAACCCAGTGATAGTGGTGATCAAGAATACCTAAACGTTTTAATGACTTGGTAAATTCTGTTGCTGTCGCATGGGTTAATTTAACCGTACCTGTTTGCATCTGACTCTCACGACTAACATACAAATGATCACCATCGTAATACCATGCAAGATTATTAGCTTTAACAACATCTAAGAAAATCTCTTTGGATGTTTTATTGAGATAATAGCCACTAATTGTTGTATCAATTTGATCACTAACAATGATCGGCGTATTTTCTGTTGCCGCTAAACTTTCTAAAAATGAGCGTAATGGCTCTTGATTAGAATAGTGGGTATAAATATTATCCTTCCAAGGTAAGTCACGTGCTACTGCTGTGTTAGCAATAGATACAATAATTATCATGCTAATGAGTACTATATTCAGTACTGGATTTTTTATATTTTTTAACATTTTGATTATCAACCCATAGTCTATTTGCATAGACTGTAGTTCATAATATGAGCTCATAGTAACGCCATGAGGACTAAGAGACTGAGAATATTTATAAACGGTAATTATTTTAAGGGTTCTGGTAGTGAGAACAATATGTTAAAACAAGCACTCAATATTCATATTGGAACATTGAGGTTGATACAAGTATCACCTCGTATTGTCTTGATAAACTGGTGATTAAATATGAACTCTAAAGCGATAGTCTTTGCTATTATTGTGCTGTGCTTATCCACAATATCGTCTTATGCCTTTGAAAAGGACTTTCCACCCTACGCTAAAAAGTCGTTCCCTCCGATTTGTAAAATTCAGCCACTTAACCCAAAGAGTGAAACAAATAGAAACCAACGCCAGTTTAAAAGTAGCTATATTCTTACTAGATCTAAGAAAGAAAGCCTGACCTTACACTTGGACATGAGTTACCAGAAAAATAATTCTGGTGTGTTTGCACGCTTAAAAAATAGTACTGGAAAAGAAATGATAAAAGTGGTCAAAGTGGGGGATCACCCTAGCAATATAAAAAAGGTCATGTCCGCTTATTTGAATAAGGACAATCGTAAAGATTTTATGATCATTTTGGATGCAGGCGATGGTTATCTATCAGGTGGAAGACAATACGTGAGCTTTTTATTATCCACCCCCAAAGGATATAGTGTGCAACAGCTCGAAGTTTATACACTAGGACAGGAGGATTTTTATGATTACTCTACTGATAATAAATGTGAGTATTTACATCAATCCTTTACCAGTGAGGGGAAAGAAAGCTACTGGTCTTTTAATATATTGCAGTTTATTGATGACAAAATAGTGATCAAAAATCAATTGAGTCGCTACTTTCCAAAGTGGATTAAGCAAACAATACGACCTAATAGCAAAGCTAGCACCCTCAATAAACAACAAATTGAAATACTTTCTAGCCGATATAAGAAGCAACTTGGCAGTAATATTTTCAAGTAAGCGCGGTAGAAACAGGGAGTTTAGCCTGACTTAAGGCAAGTCCTTGTTTTAAACACCTTATTGTCTTCTATTTTATTCAGCCATATCTTTCTTTAAGTATTCGTAATTCTGTTTATATAGATCAATATCAGGATGCCCATTAGGAAAGACTTTTTCTAAAATTGCTATGGCTCTTTTAAGAAATACGACCTTCTTCGTATTTGCCTTGAGACTTTACCTTGTGCTTGATAAAGACTAGCAAGCTCATGAAGCACATCAGCTAAATCCGTATTATTTTTCTTTTCTTGTTCTCTAATAGTGAGTAAGCGCGTTAACCATTCTTGTGCTAAGTCATAGTTTCCAATGGTTCTCGCCATTTCCCCTGCTTTAAGTAAATACTCGGGGTTATCTTCATCTAATGCTACCTAACAGTTTACTAGACAGCTTCTATATAACTCAGCTAGTACAGCCAAAGTTATAACTAATTGATTTTACTAAAATCTATTTCTCAAGTGACTATGCTATTCAAGTTATACAGCTTCTGCCTAATTCAAATAGCATAGCCACCTAATTAGATTTATTTTACTACCTTTCATCAGATTTACAACTCGAACTAAAATAAATTGACGTACTCATATAAGTACACGTATAACTATCCACATTCATTCACAGATAGAAAAATTATGAGAACCTCTACATATACAGAGTTAAGACAAAACCTAGCCCACATGCTTGATAAGGTATCAGAAGACCATGATCCAATAGTTATTACAAGAGGCTCTTCTAAACCTACTGTTTTACTTTCATTAGAAGATTACAATTCTTTCTTAGAAACCATGCACCTTATGGGGAGTACAGCAAATGCCAAGCGACTCAATGATGCTATTTCATCCTTAAGAAATAAAGGTGGGTTAGAAAAACAGCTTATTGAAGAGAAACAGTAGGATGAAGCCTATTTTTGCAGACCAAGCTTGGGAAGATTATCTCCATTGGCAAACGAACGATAAAAAAAATTTAAAAAAGATAAACTCACTGATCAAAGAAATCAAAAGAACTCCCTTTGAGGGAACTGGTAGCCCTGAACCCCTAAAACACAACTGGAGTGGTTTCTGGTCGCGTAGAATCACAAGAGAACACAGATTAGTTTACACAGTAGCAGATGATGAAGTACTTATTGCTCAATGTCGTTACCACTACGATTGATCTTTTGAATCTAACACCCTATTAAGTTGCGCATAACGCAGGTTTATTTTGTAGCAAAATAGAGCATCGCGACTATGCCAGAAAACAAATACTTCGTTATGTGTGTTTAGCCCGACTTAAATCGAAATTTAGGCAAACTAATATCATAATAAATAGCAATCATCCGCGAAACAAACATTCCACAGCCTGCAATTAATGCTGCAATAGTAATATCGACATCTAAATAAACCATACCAACAAAGACTAAAGAACCACCCCATGAAACTGTTGCATATAATGGGCTATGGAAGACAACAGGCTCTTCATTACAAAGAACATCTCGAAATATGCCGCCCATTGTTCCTGTCATCACCCCCATAAAGCTCGCAATTAAAGCAGGAGCACCCATGACAAGTGCGACCAAAGTCCCCGCAATACCAAAAGTTGCTAGACCTGCGGCATCTGCAATTAAAAAATATCGAGGAGGAATAGTAATAAATCGTGCGATTAAAAAGATTGAAAGAGCGCTACCTAATGATGCAATAAAGAATATTTGGTCATTAATCCAGAATACCTCCCTATCAAGTAACAAATCCCGTAATGAGCCACCACCTAAGCCTGTCGCAACCGCAATAATAATGACACCAAATAAGTCAAACTGTTTCAAGCCTGCTTTTAACACACCTGATGCAGATGAAACAATCACTGCCAGAAAGGTGATCCAGTAGAGATTTTGTAATAAAGAAGTGGTTTCTTCTATTTCCATTGCTTAGTTAAGACTCATTTTTGTATTCACGAAGGCTATAACTTCCATTCTGCCACTATTTAAGTACAATACCATCATTACTGTCTGTAAATTATTCGAAGAGGGCTATTTTAAATCATCCTCTTTTCTTTCACATCAATACCGCTCGGAGTGTCGTTAATGTTAACTCTCTATCAATTTGATTCTTGTCCATTTTGTTGGAAAGTTAAAGCCTTACTTAATTATACTCAGCAGGAGTATAAGGTGGTCGAGGTGTCACCACTAGGTATGAAAGAAATTGACTTTATTGATCACAAGAAAGTCCCTATTCTCACCGATGATGATGAGGTTATTACCGAGTCTGCCAGTATTGTTGAATATATTAACCAACATTATTGCAAACTTCCCAAAGGAGAAGGCGCAACTAAGTGGGTATTATGGATCGATAATATTTTAGTACACTATCTGCCACCGTTAATTCACCCTAACTTTCTTACCTCTTTTAGTAACTTTAAGATTATTACTAAGAATACCAAAATGGGTTTCATTAAACGTAAAATAGCGCAGTTTATAGGGGCTATTTTTATGCCCAAAGTATCACGCAAAATTATGCTAAAACATAATATCGTTGATGTTGAAAAGGAATTTCTTCAAGCAATTGATAAGTGGGTTGATAGTGGGCTACAGGGTCGCCAGTTTTTTGGTGGTGAGAAAGCTGATTTTATTGATTGCAGTGTTTTTGGTGTTTTATATTCATCTCATGCACTAGGGCCAATTGATGACGCAAAGAAACATAATCCAACATTTGCTATTTGGTATGATCATTGTCGAAAGCTAATGACTAAGAATTAAGCTATATGCCAAGCCTTACACTCCAATAAACCAAGTTTATTTCCACTTGGTATCAATTCCCTATTCCAAATCCTATAAAGCACTACTATGCTCTTATATGTCTTATCGCTTAATTTCTCCCTATTACAACATAAAAACAGGGAATGTTGAACTTTCAGCATAAAAATTAAGACTTAGATAGGGTGAGACACTATGCTCCATAACAAGCTTATATTTATATAAGAACCAACATAAAAGGAACAGGCTTGCCATGACATTAGGCAATTGTTAGTATTCTCCATTAAAGCATGCTAGGGGTATGATTTAATCGATTCATTACAAAAGCACCGAAAGGATGCCGAATAATAGCAAAACACAGGATACCTCCTTGTGTCAGGTCAGCAAATGACTCTTTTATGTTTATTGTTATAATTCGACCTCCCATTTTATGGGTCTGTCGTTACTAAAATACGCTCTATAAGTGCTAGTAATAATTTAAAGTAAAGTACTATATACTGCATACTACTAACAACCTGAATGTGAGTTCAGGCACAAATTAAAAGAAAGATACCTATGAGTGACAAAATTAACTCGCAAACAGTTGAAGATACAATGAGTCATCAAGCATTAAAGAACCTCTATCCTGATGAGCTTTTAGAACCCAATAAAGGCATTAATATTAAAGAGTTCTGGAGTGTTGTCACCAGTAATAAAAAACTTCTTATGATAATCACCCTAGCGGGGTTGATTCTGTCTTTGCTTATTACTTTCCTTATGACACCCATTTATAGGGCAACGACAACGATTCAAATTGCACGTCAAGCAACCGCTGCAGCCGACATACTGATTGAACAAACAGCACAACGTCGTAATGAACGTGATTATTGGCAAACACAGGTACAGTTACTACAAAGCAGGACATTGGCTGTTAGTGTCATGAAGAAACTGGGTATACGTGATCATTTTCAATCAAAACCAGGTCTCCTCTCTTTTATTCGCTCAGCACCCCCTACTCCTGAAGACATCTTCCTTAAAGGTTTATCGATAACACCTCTAAACACCTCTCAGCTCTTATCGATTAACTATGAATCACAAAATGCTGAACTATCACAAAGAATTGTTAATGCACTTGCAGAAGAATATATTACTTCACAGCTTAAACGTGAATTTGATAATACTCAGCAAACAAAAGATTTCCTACAAAAGCAGATGGATAATGGTAGAGAACGTCTCAGTAGCTCAGAAAATGCACTCAATAAGTTTGCGCAAGAAAATAATATTATCGTACTTGATAATAATGAGACAACGTCAACACATTTAATGAAGTCTCTACAAGATGAGCTGGTAAAAGTTGAACGTAAACGCATCGAATTAGAAAATGAAACTCATCGCCTAACGCTTGCGGCAAAAAGCCCTGATCCTTCAATGATGCTTGATACGCCTAAAATTATTGCTCTAAAAGATAAGCTCACTCTCCTTGAAGATAGTTATCGTGATTTAGAGCATAGAAAATTACATAAACGCCGTGCTGGTCGTAATCTTACAAAGAAAATTGAGCTAGCTCGTGGTAAAATCCGCAGAGAAGCAAAGCGATACCAAGTCACATTAAGTAGTAAACTTAAGGCGGCACAAGGCAATGAAATTTCTATCAATAAACACCTTAAAAACTTGCAAGAAAAAAGTCTGGTCAATCAAAAATCCATTCAAATATTTGAAGGTTTAAAGCGTGAGGTTCATGCAAATCAGTCGATCTATCAAGGGCTCGTTGAGCGCATGGAGAAGATTGGTATTTCTAGCGACCTAAATACCAATAATGTAACGATTGTTGATAGAGCGCTCATACCAACGAATAAATTTAAACCCAAAGTTAAAACTAACGTAATGTTCGGTACGGTGGTTGGTTTTCTTTTAGGTATTGGTCTTATTTTCTTACGTGAATTTGTCGATGATAGCTTTAAAAAAGCTGAGGATGTTGAACGCTTCACTAATCTACCATTACTGGGACTTATTCCTTTACAAAAAGGTGCAACAAGAACACGTATTGCTCAGCAAATTATTAAGGAACCTCGCTCCCCGCTCTCCGAATCTATTCGCTCATTACGTACAACTTTGCGCTTTTCTACTAAAAATGGTTCACCAAAAACCCTGTTCTTTACTAGTGCAGTCGCATCGGAAGGTAAAACCAGTATTGCAATTAACCTTGCGGCAGCTTATGTCAACTCAGGTAAGAAGGTGTTATTAATTGATGCTGATTTACGCAAGCCATCCATTCACGCTATCTTTGGTATGAATAATAAAGTGGGACTCAGTAATTACCTTAGTGGTAATAGTGATGCAATGGATATTACTCAGCATTCTGCAATCTTAGGGCTTCATGTCATTGCAGCGGGTCCTATTCCTCCTGATCCTGTTGACTTACTTTCAGGTGATAGAACAAAAGCATTGATAGAAAGTGCGGAACATAGCTATGACCATATCATTATTGATGGCCCTCCAACGCTTGGCATGGCAGATGCACTAGTACTTGCAAATATTGCAGAAGCAACACTGCTCACTATACGCGCTGAGTCTACTGAGAAGAATGCGGTACTCAATAGTTTAAAACGCCTAAGACAAGCAAAAGCTAATGTGATTGGTACTTTACTCAATCGTGCTCTGATGCGTGATACAGGTAAAAACTATTTACATTATGGTCAATAAAAGCCTTAATGGATCATCAAGATAATATCCGCTCACAGAATGTTTTACTCTGTGAGCAAATACCCCATCAAAGACTCCAGTCCTTCTGGGGTCAATATCAACTCAGTATTATCGTTAGTGATCATAATAATGATGTCATTCCTGGTAGTTTTTGGGGTGACTCTGAAGCAGGCTTAATTGCTAATCGCTTATATATCCGTAACAATACCCCCTTACACTCTTTATTTCATGAAGCCTGTCACTATGTCTGCATGGACAAACAACGCCGTGATGCCCTTGATACCAACGCTGGTGGGGATTATGACGAAGAAAATGCGGTGTGTTATTTACAGATATTGTTAGCCAATAGGCTAGAAGGTTTTAGTAGCCAACGTATGATGGATGATATGGATACTTGGGGATATAGCTTTCGACTAGGTTCAGCACAACAATGGTTTTTACATGATGCTGAAGATGCAAAAGCTTGGCTTATTGATCATCAGATTATCAGCACAGCAATGGATATTACTTTTCAGTTGAATCAATAAGAGAGTTTTGGCAAATCGCTGTATCATCAGGATTTTCTACACTACTCACAATCACTTCTAGAAACTCATTAAACTCTTCAATGCTCAATACACCTAAAATGCGATTCATAATCGCAGGATCAACTTTCGCAATCGTTTGTTTGCCATTCGCTAATTGTAAATAAATACCTGCTGCACTCTGGTCATCCCCTAGCGCTTCTTCCTGTTCCAATAAGTGCTGATCTTGATCACTTAACTCATCATAACGCTTATCAAGCTCATCCCAAAGTTCATCACTGATTTCATCTTCAGGAATTTTTATAATAATAGCATCTTGTACCGCTTCATGATCTTGCTGCCAAACAATTCCTTTTTCCTGCACGATCTGGGTAAAAAGCTTACTGATTTTCTTATTAAAAAACAAATACTCAATCATTTATCACCTGCTACTTTCAATAAAAGACGATCTAACCAACTTGCTGGCAGTATTCGCTTTAAAGTAGCAAATAAATAGGTTGGAAAAGTGACATAATAATGTACACGAGGTCTTGAGCTAGATAAAGCATGTTCTACTTTCTTAGCAACAGCTTCTGGAGGCAGGGTAAAAGGTACTGCAACCCCCTCCTCCTCTAAACGTGCTAACTGTGTCTTATATTGTTGGTGATGGAAGCTCCCTTCTGTATCAATATGCTGTTTAAACTTAATCAAACCATTTGCACGAAAGCGACTTTCTATTGGCCCTGGCTCAATCAAAGAAACACGAATGTTTGTATTCATCAACTCCAATCGCAAGGTGTCAGCAAAGCCCTCAATCGCATATTTACTCGCATTATAGGCACCACGATAGGGTAAGCTAATCAAACCCAGTACCGAGCTATTAAAGATAATTCGCCCAGCGTTGACATGACGCATTAGAGGAATTAAACGATTGGTTAATTGAATCCAGCCAAACACATTGCTGGCAAATTGCTCTTCTATCACAGCACGACTTAAATCCTCAACCGCACCTGGCTGACCATAAGCACCATTATGAAAAACAGCATAGATATCATTATTAGTACGCAACATTAGCTCATTGGCTAAATCATCTACACTCTCTGGATCAGCATAATCTAGCGGCATTGCAACAAGACCTTTATCACGTAAACGCTGTAAGTCATCTTCGTTACGTGCAGTAGCATAAACTTTATAGCCCCGCTCCTTCAAACGCAATGCAACACAATAACCAATACCACTGGAACAGCCTGTTACTAAAATATTTTTCATTCAATCTACTCATAAATTTACTAGAAATTATCCTATCAGAAAATAGGCGGTATCGCTTATTCCTTTATCATCATCCATGTTCTAAATGCTTTAGGTAGTGCTTGAGTATTGCCAGTTTCTGACCAGTTTTTTTGAGTAATAAGGCGAGAAATCTGCCCCAAGCGGCTCTCCTCCTGTGGATGAGTAACAAAAAAATCAGGCTTTGTAATCAGCTCATCATCACCGAGAGTGGATAAGATATTAAACAACTCACTCGCTCCATTAGCATGACCATAAATTTTAACCAGTGCATTCACTGCTTCTTTATCACAAGATAATTCCATTTCACGGCTAAATTTCAAGCTAGTGTATAAACCCGCTTCACCTAATAACTTAATATCTGATTGCCCTAATAGTAGTGCCATTCCTGTTGATATTGCCAATTCCTGACCCAGTGAGCGGATTGGATCACGGTGCTTAACATGTGCTACTTCATGAGCTAATAACATGGTAATGGTATTTTCATTGCTTAATTTATTGAGCAATCCTCTATGTATAAATAGATGACCTCCCAATGTTGCAAAAGCATTTTGAGTCGAATCATTCACATAATGCACATGAATCGGCATGTTGTTGGGGATATCCATTGCTTGCTCTATTTTCCCAACAAGCTTTTCTAGATAAGCCTGCATCTTCGATTCTTCTGGCTCTAAATCTTCTGGGTATAATTCTGCCAGTTCAATTTCTCGCTCAAAAGGAATCAATGAAAATAAATAGCCTCCCGACTTACCCAGCACCCAAGCAGTCAAGGCAACAATCAAAATAAAGGACACGAGAAGCTTAAAGAAAGTCTTAACAGGGTGAGCTTTTGAAGTATTAATACCCTCAGGAATCAATGGATTGCTATAGAAAGGTTGCTTATCCGTCATGATCTAAGCCTCATTATCTAATGGGATCATTGCTGTTCCATACGCCAAGATTTCGACAGAACCAATCGCTCTTCTTCGCCCTGTATAGATAGCAACTGTCTCATACTTTACGTTAACAACTAAACTCGCCTTCTCAAGTGATGCGGCTTCTTTCATCCTTAATAAAGCTTCACGTCGGGCACGATCCAATAGGGTTTCATAAGAAGTGACTCTACCACCAAAAAAATTATGTAATGTTGCTAAAAAACGCTTAAAATAATCAACTGAAATAGTGACATTACCAATCACTAGCTGTTGATTATAGGCTTTATCTTTAGGAGGTGTTTTTACTGAAATGGCGGGTAAGCTATTGAGTACCTTTTCCCTTGAAATAAGTGATTTATAGTGTTTTTTTTCTCTATGTGTGCCGATAAAATAGCTAATAATCAGCAAGATAAAAATAAAAAATAACTCATACATAAATACTTACCTCCTATGACTAGCAATATCTTCTACGATAACTGCTGAACCATAAACATAAATTTCTGCCGCTCCCTGAGCAATGCTTGAAGTAGAGAAGCGCACATTTAAAATAGCATTAGCTCCTACTGCTACAGCCTGTTGCTCCATTCGCTCCATTGCTTCTGCTCGAGATTCTTGTAATAACTCGGTATAACCTTTTAGTTCACCACCAAATAAGTTTTTTAAGGTTGCCATAATATCTCGCCCGACATGTTTTGTTCGTACTGAGCTACCTTGTACTAGACCTAAATGTTTAATAATCTCCTGATTAGGTAGTACTTCTAAATTTGTGATTAACATCGCTTCCTCAAGTTATTATTTATAATAGACTTATAGTGTAGTTGACTCCCTATAGAACAGCAAAAATATTGTTATACAAGGTTTCCTCGTTTTTATTGCACCAATATTTTATATTTATCTCATTGAAAACTAAAATATTTAAACGAAGGAATAGCTAAAGAAGTTGAGTACTTTTAGGGCAAGCCCTCTAATTTAATCCTAACGCACTACATCCTACACACGGTATTTGCAAAACCTAAATAATGTGAAAGCATCTATGGCTATAGCAAAAAATAGACGCCTGCTAACTTCAGTAAACTACTGAAAAATGATAGCAACATCTCATCACAATGAGTAAAGAGTCGCTGAACAGCGACCTATTCCTTCAAT
>JAGLEV010000103.1 GCA_023144895.1 Thiotrichaceae bacterium | reverse complement strand
AAATTCTGGAAGATAATGATCATATAATTCTAAACATCTATTGATTGTTTTATATCAAAATTTTTATCATTTTTAGTTAGCATATACGTTAAATTTTTAGCTGACATTGGACCTTTTTCATTTCGTGATTTTGCTAAGTTATCCAATGTCGTTTTAACCATACCACCTTGTTGTATTGTGTCATTCAAATACGAAAACTCATCATCATAGCCATACATTGCAACAAAATGACCAGCAAAGTGTATTTTTTTTGTGAAGTAATCTAAATGATAACAGTCAAGCTGTAAACCAACGGCTTTTTCATTTTGGATATTTTCAGCTACGTTGCTCCATGCTTTTCTAATTGATGTCGTTTCTTTTATTTCTAAGTCCAAATTTAGGTTCTTAGCCAGACTTTTAGAAAGGGCTAAAGGTTTCACTCTCCCACCAATAAATGGGAAATCCATAAGCTTCATATTCCAATAGATGTAGCCTAAGCCTTCACCTAAGCCAAATAGCATTGGCTCTGATAACTCTATGCCTAATTGGTTTAACAAACTTCCTGTTGCTGTTGTTTTACAGTGCTGACCGATAAAAGGAGTAAACTCTTTAATTTTCATTTCTTTATTTCCCCCATGTTCTACCTAGAATGACCTTCAAATACCTTTTTGTAAAAATATTTAAAAGAAAATGGAATAAAATGCCTCTGAACATGCACTAGTTAACCATAGAAAAATTTATTTACAATATTGATGACTGGATTTTACATTAAAAATGTGGAAGAAGAAAAATAAGGAGAAAAAATTTAGTTTGTGGATAGAAAACCATCATGGCGCTATGTACAAACACGCCTTATGGATGACAGGAAACAGGGATGTTGCAGTCGATTTGGTTCAAGAGGCTTATTACCAAGCATGGAGTTCTATAGATACATTAAAAGATGATTTATATGTTCTCAGTTGGTTACTTAGTATCTTACGCCGTTGTAGTTATCGTGAATATCATTCACAAATCAGAAGTGAGCGTATAACCACACAGTTAGAGATTTTAGATGCTCAGTCAACAAAACTAGAACACTATGAGATTTTAGATTTAGAACAAGCGATACAAAGCCTTTCGAAAGATCACCGTGAAGTTTTACTTTTACACCATTTGCATGGTTTCTCATATGATGAAATTAGCAAACAACTTGATATACCTACAGGGACTGTTATGAGTCGACTCTCAAGAGCAAAGGAGACGCTTAAAAAATATTTCCATGTTTTAGAATAAGCGAGAAATTGTGATGATTGATGAAAAAATTACTGACTTACTAAAAAAACCGATAGTTCCGAAAGAGTTATCTGAAAAATTACATTTGAACTGGGAAAGAAAACTAGAAAAAGAAGCACAGAGAAAGATACAACATCTATGGAAAATAAGCTATTCCTTGGCAGCTTGTCTTTTTGTAACTATTTTATCATTCTCATACTGGTATTCAATACCACCTGATTTAATAAAACAGGCATACAGTGATATTAATAAGGATCGCTACCTAGGTAATGGAGTTTCTACTGAAGTCACTAACTGGTTTAAAATAAATAAACTTTCACTTCCTTCAAGAACAATGAAGGTTAGTATGAGTAAATTTTGTAAATTAGATAAGCATAAAACGACGCATATACGCGTTTTAGGAGAATATAAAGGAAAGGTCGATGTTTTTTTAAGTCACACTAATTTTTCCACCTTTTTAAAGAAGACATCAGGAAAATTTAACAATAAGAACTGGAGAATAGTAGTAAAGAAAGGTAAAGCAGATATTATTTTAGTTTATAGCAACGATATGAAAGAAGAATCAGTTGAAAAATTGATTAGAAAAATATTGAACGTTTAGATTATTCATTTATAAAGAGAAAAAACATGAAATTTAATTATTTTTTATCAACCATTTTACTAACAGGGTTATCATTTTCAGCAATATCATTTGCTGGTGATGATAATAAGAAAAAAGTTGAACCCAACTTAGAGGGGATAGAGCTGCCTGAAAATTATCGAGACTGGAAAATAATATCAGCGTCTCACAGAACTGATAACAAGACAATGAGAGTTATTGTTGGTAATGATATTGCAATAGAGGCGGCTAGATCAAATAAAACAAACCCTTGGCCTGATGGCACAATATTGGGGAAACTCGTTTGGAAAGAAACGGCTGAGAAGAACTGGCCTACTGCTATAGCTCCAGATGCTGATCAATTTATTCATGCAGAATTTATGTATAAAGACACAAAAAAATTTAAAAAGAATGGTACAAACTGGGGCTGGGCGCGTTGGTTAGGGCAAGAACAAAAACCTTATGGTGATGATAAAGATTTAAATCAATCTTGTATTGCATGTCATACTCCTGTTAAAGGAAGAGACTGGGTTTTTACTACACCTGTTAAATTACCTTAGCTTTATATTTGCTAGAGAACCTGAGTAAGATCACTTTCTCTAGCTTTTCAACTTAATAAGTTCCTAGTACCTGTGAAACTACTAGCATCCTCATAGGTAAAACATCAACAGAGACTAAGGCAAATAAAATCTTTGGAGAAATCGACTGAAAATACTCACAGACTCTAAATTCAAAGCTCTGCGCTTCCGTTGCCGTAGAGGAATGAAAGAGCTAGAAATATGGCTTAATGCCTATCTAAATAATGATTATACCGAAGCTACCGTAGCTGAGCAGTCTGCTTTCTCACAACTACTTGATCATGAAGATGATTATTTATTTGATCTCTTAATGAGTGGTTTATCTGTGAAGAGTGTGATTTCTACCCAAAAGTGATTATTTTAACACCTCTGTTTTGCTGGTATTATTTGCAATAGCTATTGTTAAAATGAAAAGGTTGGTTTAAGGTAAAGAAGCCCCTAGGCTCCCCCTTGGCGTCACTTTTATACTAATATGAGACCCTATAGGTCTCGTTATGGATTGCAGGTAAATCATGGCTTTTTTTAAAAATCTTTTTGACTCTTTTATTGGAAGTAGACCAACTGAAGTCTCTTCTTCTGAGAAGCTATTAGCTAAAAAAGCATCAGGTTTTCCTATAGAAGAGTCACTTGCCACTCGATCAATTCCTGCGCTCCGAGAAGAACCTGATTTTCCTAGCGATGAACCCTTTATAAAACCTAACCCTATCTCTCTAAAGTCTGCTTTCCCTACAGAAGCATCACTTAATATACAACCTAGTCTGGTCTCTTCAAAAGATGTCGATTTTCTTATTGAAGAATCACTCAGCATAAAATCTGATGCAACAGACCCAGAAGACTTTCCTACAAAAGAATCCTTTGCCATAGAAACCGCTCCTATGATTCCAAATAATCCACAATTTGATCAAGAAATAGAGGATTATAATATTACTCGTGACCCATCTAATGATTCTTGTACCTTGTTTTATGTGGTAAATACGGGAGATATTGACTTTGTTACTTACTATATTGATAAACTGAAACAACAGGGTGAGCTAGAGGCTAAGCTAGAATGTACAGGCAATGCTCGAGGTACATCACTAGGTATTGCTGTTTATAACCAAGATGTAGAGATTGTTGATCTATTATTACAAGAAGGTGCAGATGCGAATAACCAAGGAGAGACTGAGACTCTGCCTTTGTATGATGCGGTTAAAAATAATAATATTGAATTGATTAACCTATTGACGGCTCACGGTGCAACAGAGCACTTATGGGTTTATGATTTACCTGCTGATATTTTATCACCTAAAAATGTATCCACTTTGTCTGCATTGATTCGGTCTGATTCTTTTAAAAAAATTACTGCAGATTTATTACGCTTTGCAGTTGAAACACGGAATTTCCTTGCGATACAAAGTATTCTAAATCTAGGTATTGATCCAAGGCTGAGCTTTGCTGAGAATGAGCTATCAGGGTTGCTAGAGTTATCAGAGTCTATTCGTGTGAATGCTTCTGAACAGCTGAATGCAAGAATTACAGCGTTATTAATTAAGTTTTCTACCGATGCTGCGTGTTGTGATGATGAGCCTTTAACGCACCTGAAGAGAAAATTTGTCGAGACTGCTAGGCTTGTATTGAAAGAGGAGCTGGGCATAGGATGAAAGAAAAAACAGTCACTCTTTACCGTCCCATCGGTACTGAAGAACTAGCACTTGTTAAAGAGAGTGGTTTTAAGCAGTGGCCACCTCGTTTGCCTGAGCAACCCTTTTTTTACCCTGTGACTAATCAGGAGTATGCAGAACAAATTGCACGAGACTGGAATGCGAAAGATAGCAACTTTGGTTATGTAACAAAATTTTTTGTTAAAGCCTCTTTTATGGATCGCTATAAAATACAAACAGTGGGTGGGGAAATTCATCAGGAGTGGTGGATACCTGCGGAAGATTTGCAGGAGCTTAATGCTCAGATTATTGGTAAGATTGAGCTTGTTGCTGAATTTGCTGGATAAGCCTCGCTCTTGGCTTTGAACAGTTTCGTGTTGTATAACCTCCTTCTGTAGAAACACTTCTATGAGCACTATAAAACAAGATCATTTTATTCAGAGTATTGCTGATTCTTTACAGTATATTTCTTACTATCATTCCCCTGATTTTATTAAAGCAATGCATCATGCATGGGAGAAGGAGCAATCTTCTGCCGCTAAGGATGCAATTACACAGATATTGGTTAATTCACGGATGTGTGCTGAAGGGCACCGACCCATTTGCCAAGATACAGGTATTGTAACGGTGTTTTTAGCCATTGGCATGGAGGTACAATGGAATTCACCAGATAAAATGACGGTGGATGAAATGGTTAATGAAGGGGTAAGACAGGCTTATCAAAACCCAAATAATGTATTGCGTGCTTCTATCTTGGCTGATCCTGCGGGGCAACGAGTCAATACTAAAGATAATACACCTGCTGTTATTCATACGCGTTTGGTTGCAGGGAATAAGGTTGATGTGATTGTCGCGGCTAAGGGGGGCGGTTCAGAGAATAAAGCACGATTAGCTATGTTGAACCCTAGTGATAGTGTCGCTGATTGGGTCGTGAATACGGTGGCAAGTTTGGGTGCTGGTTGGTGTCCACCAGGAGTGTTGGGTCTCGGTATTGGCGGAACTTCTGAGAAAGCTATGTTGTTGGCAAAAGAAGCATTAATGCAACCCGTGAATATTCATGATCTCATGATCTCTGGTGCACAGAATAGGGTGGATGAATTACGTCTTGAAATCTACCAGCGAGTTAATGATCTGGGCATTGGAGCGCAAGGTGTCGGTGGTTTAACAACGGCATTGGATGTGAAAATACTAGATTATCCGACACATGCGGCATCTTTACCCGTTGCGCTGGTGCCAAACTGTGCTGCGAATCGTCATTTACACTTTAGTTTGGATGGCTCAGGGGCTGCGGAATTAACCGCTCCCGATAGTTCGCATTGGCCCGATATGAGTTACCAACCGAGCGAGAGTACACGTAAAATTAATTTAGATACTGTTAGTAAGCTGGAGCTAGAAACATTGCGTTCAGGTGAGACAGTCTTATTATCAGGCAAGATTCTAACAGGGCGTGATGCGGCACATAAGCGTTTAATTGCTTTACTTAATCAAGGTGAAAAACTACCCGTTGATTTAAACGGTCGCTTTATTTATTACGTGGGGCCCGTTGATCCTATTGAGGGTGAAGTTGTAGGGCCTGCGGGACCAACAACCGCCACTAGAATGGATAAATTTACTGAGCAGTTATTAGCAGAAACAGGTCTACAAGGCATGATTGGTAAAGCAGAACGTGGAGATCAGGCGATTGCGAGCATTAAGGCACATAAAGCGGTGTATTTAATGGCAGTAGGGGGAGCCGCTTATTTAGTTTCTAAGGCGATAAAGTCTGCTAAGGTCTTAGCATTTGCTGAGCTAGGTATGGAAGCAATTTATGAGTTTGAAGTAAAGGATATGCCCGTGATGGTTGCCGTTGATAGTGAAGGGCAAGCAGTACATAAGACAGGGCCTGCGCAATGGCAGAAAATCCAGATTACCTAGAAAATAGGGAGTGTCACCAAGATACAGTGTTGAGCTATTCAACCTTGAACCAGTAAGGTTCAAGTGGGATCTTCTTTCAGTCTTTTAGGCTTCCCGCCGTAGCGGTCGTGCACACCATTCTGCTGTCAGAACCCGGAGATTATATTTAAGGCTCAAGGGCTTTTGTATAGTTTCAATCACAAGCATCTCAGTAAACACCCTTGGGATTTATTATACTACAATTACAAGAAATAGTTAATAGTAGTTCTGATGGGGTGTCATGTATTAAATCAATCACTATTCACTGATAACGTTAAGTCTATTGGAAAGCGGTCATTCAAGATGATAAACTTAACTCTATTTAATAGATAAAGGGTAGCCATGGCTGAGCAAGCAATGACAACTGAGAAACGTATTTTAATGGCAATGCGCAAAACACTAGGGAGTATTGTGAAAGATGTGACTCCCAGTAGTTCAGCATTAAAATCACCACTCACTAATGAAACCATTGAAAATATTCGTATGTGCTTTGGTTTGATTGCTGCGCGTGAGCAAGAATTGGCGGCAGAAGCGGGTGTTGAAATTAAAGATCGTCCTCATTTTACTGATGAGATTGTGACCGATAATGTTGTATCTATTGGCAAAATAACACCGATTAAGAAATAAGACGATAATGATTAAAAAATACGATAAAGAAAAGTTACTTGAAGTGACAGGGCAAGTGATTGCTTACTTGGATCAATGGAAAATAAGTGCTGATGATATCATTAATATCTTAGGGCTAGACATTAAAACGCGGCATTTACCACAGTATCGGAAGATGGAAAAATCATTACCTGATACCGAAGAGACTTATTATCGTGTTGATCACGTTGTGGGAATCGCTGACGCACTACGCACAAGCTATCCTTTTAGCGATCAGATGCGAGTATTATGGTTACATAAACCTCATCGTCGCTTTGGTAAAAAATCACCGATGTCAGTTATCTTGCAAGAAGGTGTAGATGGGCTTATGCGTGTCCGCATCGAAGTTGATTGCGCTTATGGCTGGGCTATCAGTGATGCTATGCACGCTGCTAGTAATAAGGTTTGATTTATCTGCCTTCATTGCTAATAATATTTCACTAAGAATGACTGGACGGGGAAGGCTCTTGCCCTTGCCCTTACCTAATGCTAGCTTGAATATCTGATGACGAACTTTTCCAATGGAAGGGTTATAAAGATAGTAAGAGTACACTTTATCTCTATTCGTAATATCTAGCTTTTTATAAAACTGCCATGTTGATGGGTAGAGCTTTTCCATATCAAATTCAAATACATAATCAGGAAGATTGGCTCTTAATGTTTTAACTTTGTTGGTACTACCTGCTGTTTCTATCTTAGAGTCTGTTGCAAAAGCAAAGGTATTAAAGCTTGCTGTTAAGAAAATCAATAAGAATGTATTTATATGTTTGCAGAACATTGCTGGTACATCTCCACGCTAGTTGTTGCTAGCTTTTCTAGTTTTATGATTATTATTTTATCGTGCTAGTATTTTATACTATAAATCATATTTGATGACTAGGTTTTCAGGATTAGCTGGATAAAGGGCATATAAGCTCATGACTAAAGGCTATGAATAAACTCACATATAATAAAATCAAAACAACGTTAATAAAAGCAGTGGTCAATAGTCCTTAATAAGGGTTTTTTATTTAATACCAGCAGTTCCTGTTAGATGTTAGCGAGGTTGTTATTGTGCTGTTATTAATGTTCCTGCACCTCTGTCTGTTAATAGCTCTAGTAATAAAGCATGGGGCACCCGCCCATCAATAATACACGAAGATTGTACGCCTGATTTAACCGCTTCTAGAGCACAATTTATTTTAGGTATCATTCCTCCTTGAATCGTTTTATCATCAATTAATGTATTAATACTTTCTTCATTTAAGCCCGTAAGTAGAGCACCACTAGTATCTAATACTCCAGAAGTATTTGTCAGCAACAACAATCGTTTAGCTTTTAATACTTTTGCCATTTCTCCTGCAACAATATCGGCATTAATATTATAAGCTTGCCCTTTATCACCCACACCAATAGGTGCAATAACAGGGATATAACGATCATTATCAAGCATTTCTACAATTTTTGGATCAATGGATACAATTTCCCCAACATGACCAATATCGATCATTTCTGGAGGAAGGCTTTGATTCTCTTTATTTTTCTTAGCAATTTTAAGCTTTTTGGCTTTGATAAAATCACCATCTTTTCCTGTTAAACCAATGGCACGTCCACCTGCTTGATTGATTAAGCTAACAATATCTTTATTGACTAAGCCACCAAGCACCATTTGGACAATATCCATCGTTTCGCTATCGGTCACTCGCATGCCTTCGATAAATTTACTTTCCTTACCCACTTTCTTAAGCAGGTTGGCAATTTGTGGACCACCACCGTGTACAACAACAGGGTTAATACCGACTTGTTTTAGCAATACAATATCTTGAGCAAATTGATGTTTTAAAGTTTCATCCGTCATTGCGTTGCCACCGTATTTAATAACAATGGTTTTTCCCGCATAGTTTTGTATATAGGGAAGTGCTTCGATTAAAACTTCTGCTGTTTGCATGGGGAGTGCCTGTTTAGAATTCATTGCTGAGACCTTCTGTTTTATTGTGTACCTGTGTGACCAAAACCACCTTTACCGCGTTGAGTATTATCAAACGATTCAACTAAATTAAGCTCAACTTGTACGATAGGAACAAAGACTAACTGTGCAATACGATCAGCCACCTCGATAGTAAAAGGGGTATCACTACGATTCCAACAAGATAGATATAATTGTCCTTGATAATCGGAATCAATTAAGCCAACAAGATTCCCTAATACAATGCCATGTTTATGCCCTAGACCTGAGCGTGGCAGGATAGTAGCGACAAGGCTAGGGTCATTAATATGAATTGCTAGCCCTGTTGGTATCAGTTTAGTTTGCCCAGCCTCTAGAGTCAGTGGCTCATCAATACAAGCACGTAAATCCATTCCTGCAGAACCTTGCGTAGCATAGCGGGGAAGGGGGATAGTGTCACCAATACGGGGATCTAAAATTTTGTAATTAATACGCTGCATTGCAATTCCTATAATGTTTTGCCAGTAGGCTTAATAGCTTAAATGCCAAGTTCTGCTTGTCCATCATGGGAAGTGAGATTTGACCATCGTGCCAGATTAATTCAATGGCATTGTCATTTTTCTCAAAACCTAGATTATCACCCACTTGGTTAGCGGCAATCATATCGAGTTTTTTACTTTTTAGCTTCTTTTTTGCCGAAGTTATTAACTGCTCAGTTTCTGCCGCAAAGCCAAGGGTAAAAAGGTGTGGGAAATCATGGCTGATCGTGGCTAATATATCTGGATTTTTGGTTAGCTCTATTGTTAGTTTGTCACGATCATCCTGCTTCTTAATTTTCTGTTGAGATTGTACTATTGGTCGAAAATCAGCAACCGCAGCAGTCGCAATAAAAATATCGCTATCTCCTGCATATTGCTGGCAGCTGGTTAATAATTGTTGTGCTGACTGTATTTTAATAGTTTCAACACCGATAGGCTCTGGTAAGTTTACAGGCCCTGAAATGAGTCTTACCTTGGCTCCCATTTGTAGTGCGGCTTTGGCAATGGCATAGCCCATCTTTCCTGAACTTCGATTACTAAGATAGCGCACAGGGTCTAGTGCTTCTTGTGTGGGCCCTGCGGTAATTAAAATGGTCGTATTCGTTAGTAAGGTTTGGGGGGTGTTTTTAGCCAGTTCAGCAATAATTTCTCTGGCTTCTAACATACGCCCCATACCGGTATCACCACAGGCTTGGATACCATGAGCAGGGCCTAGTGTTTTTATATTTAATGATGCGAGTTGCTGAATATTTTGTTGAGTTTGGGGTTGTTGCCACATATTTTGATTCATTGCTGGAGCAATATAAAGCTTGGCATGAGAGGCGAGGATTATGGTTGTTAATAAGTTATCTGCAAAACCGTGAGCAATTTTTGCAATAGTATTGGCTGTTGCAGGGGCAATAATAATAATATCAGCCCACTTTGCTAATTCAATATGCCCCATCGCTGCTTCAGCTTCATGGTCAAAAAGATCAGTATGTACTGGCTTTGTTGATAGAGCCTGTAGTGTTAAGGGGCTAATAAATTCTGTTGCTGATTGAGTCATGCAAACACGAACTTCTGCCTGTTGTTTTATCAATAAGCGACAGAGTTCTGCTGATTTATAGCCTGCAATACCACCTGTAATACCAAGAAGTATTTTTTTGTTCTTTATGTTGCTCATAGGTTTTTAGGGGTTTAATCCATTCATTATTTTAAATCTCTTTTGTAGCATGTCAACCTAGACGATATTATGATGTGTTAAATTTCACAATATCTACTATTTTTACCCACTTTATTTGAGCCAAAAGCAGAAATATGCCTATGTCAATGAATGGCTGAAATATTACAATACTTACTAAAGTAGCGAGTGTTTCATTTTGGTAAAAGTAGTGAATATCATGACACTAAAAAAGAGTTTTACCAATATTTACTCTCATGTGAAGCTTTCTCATGCTAGTATATTTTATAAAACCCCCCGAGTTGTGACTTATGAAATTTCTTGATGTAAAAACTGATTTAGCATTTAAAAAAGTCTTCGCAAGTGAGGGAAGTAAGGATATTTTAATCAGCTTTCTTAATGCTTTATTGTATAAAGATAAAGATAAATATATCACCGACCTTACTGTTGTTGATCCTTATACCATTCCTTTAATCAAAGGAATGAAGGATACTTTTGTGGATGTAAAAGCTATTCTTAATAATGGCACGAAAGTTATTATTGAAATGCAGGTATTAAATCATGAGAGTTTTGAGCAACGTATTTTATATAATGCGGCCAAGAATTTTGCTATTCAGCTAGGCAAAGGTGAGGATTATCGCTTATTAAACCCTGTCATTGCCCTAACCATTGTTGATTTTGTTATGTTTGAAGCACATCCTGAAGTCATTAGTCACTTCAAAATGATAGAGAAAGACAGCCTCATTAAGTACAGTGATGATATTGAGCTAGTTTTTGTTGAGCTACCTAAGTTTAAAACGAGCTTTGAGGAACTGGATACTGATGATATTCGTATGCAGTGGATTTATTTTTTAAAGAATGCAGGCACAATGAATATTATTCCTGAAACTTTTTCTGAACCATTGGGAAAAGCATTAAGTTTAATTGATGAAAGTAGCATTAGCGAGGTTGAGCTAGAAGCACAGTATAATCGTAAGCAATTTATTTATATTCAGAAAAATTCATTAATTTTTGCAAGAAAACAGGGCTTGGAAGAAGGTCGTGAACAGGGGGTTGAGCAAGGTTTGGAAGAAGGTCGTGAACAAGGTTTGGAAGAAGGTCGTGAACAGGGGCTTGAGGAAGGTTTGGAAGAAGGTCGTGAACAAGGTTTAGAGCAAGGTTTAGAGAAAGGCGAAGACAAAAGAAATGTTGAGGTTATTCAGAATATGAAAAAAGCGGGTTTTAATCTGCAACAAAGTAGTCTTGCTACAGGTCTGACGGAAGAACAGGTTAAAAAAATAGTAGATTCAACCGAAAGTCCCTAATAGTTTAACCTAGCAATCAATAGAAGGGTTGATTGTCATCAGGTCAGGTAGCTAAAAATACCTGACCTGTTAGTTTTTCTACTTCACATGCTTGGCGACTTAATTTAATGCCTAGCGATTCTCACGACTAGAAATAAGATTCTCAACAACCGAAGGATCAGCAAGCGTCGAAGTATCGCCTAGGCTATCAATATCATTGCTAGCAATCTTACGCAAAATACGGCGCATGATTTTTCCTGAACGTGTTTTTGGTAATCCAGGTGCCCATTGAATGATATTTACCTTGGCAATAGGGCCAATCTCATGACGTACTTGCTTCACTAAAGCTGTTTTTAGTGCATCATCCCCTTTTTCACCCACCATCAAAGTGACATAAGCATAAATACCTTGCCCCGTGATTTCATGGGGGTAACCGACAACGGCGGCTTCGGCAACTTTTTCATGTAGTACTAGTGCAGATTCGATTTCAGCCGTACCTAAACGGTGCCCTGAGACATTAAGAACATCATCAACCCGTCCAGTGATCCAATAATCACCCTCTTCATCTCGTCGTGCACCATCACCCGTAAAGTAATAGCCTTTAAACAGTGCAAAGTATGTTTCATAAAAGCGCTGATGGTTACCATAAAGTGTCCGCATCATAGAAGGCCATGGCGCTTTCATTGCAAGATTACCACTAGCAGGATTGCCTTCAATTTCCTTGCCTTCATCATCAAGCAATACGGGCTGAGCACCAAAGAAAGGAGCCATTGCTGAGCCAGGTTTTAAATCATGTACACCGGGTAGCGGAGTGAGTAAATGTGCTCCTGTTTCAGTTTGCCACCATGTATCAACAATGGGGCACTGTTGATTACCTACCATCGAATAATACCACTCCCATGCTTCGGGGTTTATTGGTTCACCTACCGTACCCAGTAAGCGTAAAGAGCGACGTGAAGTCTTCTTGACCCAATCATCGCCTGCACTCATTAAGGCACGAATAGCTGTTGGTGCAGTATAGAAAGTCGCTACCTGATGTTTATCAATAATCTGCCAAAAGCGTGAGGCATCAGGGTAGGTAGGAATACCTTCAAACATCAGTGTGGTTGCACCATTATTTAAAGGACCGTAAAGAATATAAGTATGACCTGTAATCCAGCCAACATCTGCGGTACACCAATAGACTTCACCCTCTTTGTAATCCATGACTAGCTTATGAGTCATAGCAGATTGTAAGAGATAGCCTCCCGTTGTATGAAGTACGCCTTTAGGTGTTCCTGTCGAACCCGAGGTATAAAGAATAAATAAAGGATCTTCAGCATTCATGGATTCGGCAGGACAGTGATCACTGGCATCAGCAATACCTTGGTGATACCAAAGATCACGTTGCTCATTCCATTCAACAGGCTCACCACCTCGCTCTACAACAATACAAGTATGGACATTAGGGCAACCTTCAAGTGCCTTGTCTGCATGGGTTTTAAGGGGGATTTTTTTACCACCACGAATCGATTGATCCGCCGTAATTAGGACTTGGCAGTCTGAATCTAAAATTCGACTCCTTAAGGCATCAGGTGAGAAGCCACCAAAAACAACCGAATGCACAGCACCAATACGAGTACAAGCCAGCATAGCAATAGCGGCTTCAGGAATCATCGGCATATACAATGAAACACGATCCCCTTTTTTAACGCCCCGCTTTTTTAATACATTAGCAAATTGACAGACGACTTGATGTAACTCACGATAAGAAAGGTGTTGATCTTCCTCAGGGTTATCACCTTCCCAGATAATGGCTGTTTGTTCACCACGAGTCGCTAAGTGCTTATCCAAACAATTATAAGAAACATTAAGCTCAGCATTATTAAACCAGTTAATATGCAAATCATCTTGGTCAAAACTCCAGTCTAATACCTTATCCCACGGCTTAAACCATTCAATATATTGATTCGCTTGTTCTGCCCAAAAAGTCTCAGGGTCATCGGTAGATTGTTGATATTGTTTTTGATACTGCTCAGTAGTAATATTTGCAGATTGAGCAAATTTTTCTGAAACAGGATAGATTTTATTTGGCATGTAGCAGCTCCTTGATGGTAAATCTTATCGTTTTCTTTAGGCTTAAGATAGGTGTTAAAGCGCTACTTTGTCAACTACGAGTCGCTGAAATATTGTCCTTTATGATAGCGTCATTACTTTGTCTCAAAATCGATACTTTCCCTGATTGTAAAAAAAATTCCAATCATTAATTATTGACAGGCTAGTACCACCATATAAGACTATTATCTTGTTGTCGTAGGGTGTATTTTGTATGCTCCGTTCTTCAAATTCACTGAAAGTTTAAATTATGAAAATTGCTATTGCTGGAACAGGTTATGTTGGATTATCAAATGCTTTACTGCTAGCACCTTATAATGAAGTGGTTGCAGTCGATATTATTGCTGAAAAAGTAGCACTCCTCAATGAGCAAAAATCACCGATTGTTGATGAGCACATTGAAGCCGCATTATTGCGTGATGATATCCAATTTACAGCTACTTTAGATAAAGAGTTAGCCTATGCTAATGCTGATTTTGTTATTATTGCCACGCCGACAGACTACGACACAGAATCTAATTATTTTAATACAGGCTCGGTCGAATCGGTCATTGAAGACGTATTGCGTATCAATCCTATGGCAACCATGATTATTAAATCTACGGTTCCTGTTGGCTATACCGAAGAAATAAAAGCAAAATATGGTATTGAGAATATTTTCTTCTCTCCTGAATTTTTGCGTGAAGGCAAAGCCTTATATGATAACTATTATCCATCACGTATTGTTGTGGGTGCGAATACAGATGAGGCTAAGCAGTTTGCAGCATTACTTGAGGAAGGCGCAAAAGCTGAGGATATTCCTATTCTTTATACTGGTTCGACCGAAGCTGAAGCGGTAAAGCTATTTTCTAATACTTACCTTGCTATGCGAGTCGCTTATTTTAATGAGCTGGATACTTATGCAATGACATTAGGTTTAAATAGTCAGCAAATTATTGAAGGTGTTGGCTTAGATCCTCGTATTGGTAGTCACTACAATAACCCTTCTTTTGGTTATGGTGGCTATTGTTTGCCTAAAGATACTAAACAGTTACGTGCTAATTATAAAGATGTTCCCAATAATATTATTCGTTCTATTGTTGATGCTAATAGTACTCGTAAAGACTTTATTGCTAATCTTGTATTGCAACGAAACCCCAAGAAAGTAGGTGTTTATCGCCTGATTATGAAAAGTGGCTCGGATAACTTCAGAGCTTCCTCAATTCAAGGTGTCATGAAGAGAATTAAAGCAAAAGGTATTGAAGTGGTTGTCTATGAGCCAGAGCTAGACGAAGTCGATTTTTTCAACTCCAAGGTGATAACTGATCTGGATGAATTTAAGCAATCTTGTGATGTGATTATTGCTAATCGTTTAGATGATGAAGTGAGAGATGTTGAAGATAAAATTGTGACACGTGATATTTTTGGTGATGATGCTTAGACTCATTATTGGGTGAAGCCCTTTGTCTCATATCATCATAACTTAGCTAAGACTAAATTATACTAGCACTACTTTTATTATCAAAATAAGGTAGTGTTAATAATGGCAATTACTGATTGGCCAGCTGAAGAGCGTCCACGTGAAAAACTATTAGCTATGGGAGCGAAGGCATTAAGCGATGCTGAATTGCTTGCTATTTTCTTACGCACTGGAACTCATGGTAAAAGTGCTGTCGATATGGCGGTTGATTTGTTAGATGATTATGGTAGCTTACGTGCTTTACTTGCAGCGAATCAGCAAATGTTTTGTCGTAGTAAAGGCTTGGGTGAAGCCAAATTTGCACAGCTTCAAGCCGTCGTTGAAATGAGTCGACGATTCTTTGCTGAAAAATTAATGCGAGGTGATGAATTAACGAGTGTCACGATGGTTAAAGACTTTCTTAAATCAAAATTGCGCGATTATCACCATGAAGTCTTTGCTTGTATTTTTCTTGATAATCGCCATCGAGTGATTGAATATGAAATACTTTTTACGGGCACTATCGATTCGGCTAGTGTTTATCCACGAGAAGTGGTGAAGAAGGTTCTCGAATATAATGCTGCCGCTATTATTCTTTCTCATAATCACCCTTCAGGTATTGCTGAGCCTAGTCAAGCAGATAAACAAATTACGGTGCGATTGAAAAAAGCACTAGCACTCATTGATGTACGGGTTTTAGATCACTTTGTGATTGGTGATGAAGTCATTTCTTTTACTGAGCGAGGTTTGTTGTAGAATACCTTCGCCACAATCAGTCGATAAAAGGCTTTATCACTAGCACGGCAATCATTTATTTCTGCTGGAAAAAAGTGTCACCGACTTTTTCGCTATAGGGTGGTCTAAAACCTGATTTTAATGATGACTTAAACGGTAACAATCACCCGAATAGCATCTAAGCGCAACTGTGCATTATCTAGTGCTAAATCACTACTTGCCATACGTTGCTGCAAGTAATCAATTTCTTCTGGGCGTATATTGTCATTATGAGCTTGCAGGGCAATCAAACGATTAATCTCATTTTCTAACAATGCTCTATTTTGCTGATGGGCCTGTTTGATAATTTGTGGTTTCTTGCTTTTAGCCCATTGCTTACATTGCTCACTAAGCTGTTTTATCGTCTCTTTTTTCAATTTAATAATTTGCTTTGAGGTCTTTCTATCGACTCTTTCACCGTATTGATGGATTGCCTCAGCACTCAGTAAGTCACTTAATTCCTCACCTTGCTCATTACTAACCAAGCGTAAAATAGTGGGGGGTAAGAAGCGTTTATTTTGTAGCTCTTTTGTTGCCGTACTATCAATGACAAAGAGACTTTCAATCATCACTTGTCCTGCAACAAAATTAGGATGGCTCATGGCACTCAGGCTACTATTGCCCATTTCATTACTAACCACCAGCTCTAACGCATCCAATGCTAAGGGATGATCCCAGCTAATAAAGTGAATATCTTCATTTGATAATGCTGTATCACGATCATAAGTAATCGTCATTCCTTCCTCAGGGAGATTAGGAATCGTGCTTAGCATATGATTACCAGGGCGAATAATAATGGTATTCAGCTTATCCTCTTCATAATCCACTCCAAAACTGTCATAAAACTGCTCCATAAATTCAGCAATTTGTGAGTTTTTATCATCATTAATTGCTTGTTGGTAAATAGTTTCAGCCACCTGTGGACGACAAGAATTATACTCTAGTAAACGGTCACGACCTGCTTGTAATAGGTTATTTTGTTGTTCCAGCTCTTCACGCACTTCCGTATAAAACTCAGTATAATCCAGTGCGGGTGAATCAAAGGCATCATCTAAGGAATCAGCAAATAACGTATAGATTTTAGGGCCTGTAGGGCAGGTGGTTTCAAAAGCATCTAAACCTTGCTGATACCATTGATACATCACTTCTTGTGCACTGTCTTGTAGGTAAGGAATGTGGATTTTAATCGTTTCCGTTTGCCCAATACGATCAAGACGACCGATCCTTTGCTCTAATAAATCTGGATTGTGGGGCAGATCAAATAATACTAAATGGTGTGCAAATTGAAAGTTACGCCCTTCACTACCAATTTCAGAACAAATCAATACCGTCGAGCCTTCTTCAGTATCCGCAAAGAAATTAGCCGCACGATCACGCTCCACTAGGTTCATGTTTTCATGAAAAGTTGAGCTATAAATCGCTTCTTTTACATAAAAATGTTCAGCTAAATCTAAAACAGATTGTAAATTATGGACAATCACCAAGGTTTTAGTATCACCTTGTTGCTTAATAAAGTGACTCAACCACGCTACTCTAGGGTCAATATCTGTCCAGTTTTTACCATAATGAATTTCTGGATACAGCGTGTCAGTAATATCACTATATTCTTCAGGGCAGTTTAGTGCCTTTGGTAATGCTTGACGCTGTGGAAATCCTTCAATGGCATGACGTGTATTGCGGAAGAAAATTCGCCCAGTACCATGACGGTCTAATAGTTGATCTAATAGAGCCACTCTTGCCGCTTCTATTGCTTTCTTAGTGCCCTTGTTTTGACTGAGGCATTGGATATGTGCCTGCATATCGGCTTCATTGATAAAAGCCTGTAATGTGCTTAGAGCCGCATCGTCCAGTGCTTCTTTAGCCATTAATTGTTTTAGCACACTAGCAATAGGTTGGTAACTAGCTTCATCCTTAATAAACTGTGAATAGCTAGAGAAACGATCAGAATCGAGCAAACGTAAACGGGCAAAATGACTTTGTTTGCCAAGCTGCTCTGGTGTTGCTGTTAGTAGAAGAACGCCTTTAATATGTGTCGCCAATAATTCAATGGCACGGTATTCTGGACTCACTTCTTGTTCTGACCAAAGTAAATGATGCGCTTCATCAACAATTAATAAATCCCAGTCTAATGCTAGGCTCGATTGTAATGCGGCTTCATTTTCGGTAAGAAACTCTAAGGTGCAGAGAATTAACTGTTCTGATTCAAAAGGATTATTGTCGGGATCATCAGCCAACATATCTTTATAACGAGGTGTGTCAAAGATATGAAATAATAGATTAAAGCGCCTTAACATCTCTACTAACCACTGGTGGGTTAGACTTTCGGGGACAACGATTAATACTCGTTCTGCACGTTCAGTGATTAACTGTTGATGGAGAATCATTCCTGCTTCAATTGTTTTACCTAGCCCCACTTCATCTGCTAATAAGACACGGGGTGCAAAACGATTAGCAACTTCATGAGCAATATAAAGCTGATGGGCAATGAGGCTAGTGCGTCCACCAATAAGCCCTGTCATTGGTGAGTGGCTTAAACGATTCACTTGTTGTAAGGCTTGATTTCTTAATTCAAATAAGCTGGGTTTGTCTATTTGATAATTAAGGAGTCGCTCTAGAGGTTTGTTTAATTGAATAAAGTGACTCAATAAGGCTTCAGGTAGTTCGATGGTTTTCCCTGAGAGGTCTTGCCCAATATAAGTAATCAGGTCTTTTTCTTCAATAACATCAGTCACAGTAATTGACTGTTCTTCATGATTTAAAAGGACTTCACCGATAGCAAATCGAACGCGTGTTAATGGCGCAGTTTCAATAGAGTAGGTATGAGTCTCTCCTGTTGCAAGGAAGATTAAAGTCACCGTACGAAAATCGGTAGAAAGAACGGTAGCAAGACCTTTATCTGGCTGAGCTGTGTTAACCCAGCGTTGACCTGGTGCAAATGAATCCATAGAAGCTATGTCGGTTGGTTGAAATCGCTGGTTAGTATGCCAGCAAGTCGGGTGACACAAAAGCAATTATTATCATGCAATAGATCTTTTTCTCCGCAGGTCAAATTATCAGCAGATTAAAGTTTTACGGTGCTTGACTCAATACTGAACTAAAATTAAAGAGTTATTTTTAACATTCATAATTATAATAAAAATCAGGTGAAAATATGCGTTATTTTATGGTGCTTATATTACTCTTTAGTTTATTTCTTAGTCATAGTGTACAGGCAAAAAATCTTGCTAAAAGAGGAAAGTATACTCTGACACAAGAAAATTTTAACCATATGATTATTGCTGGTCAGAGAGTGGCAAAGCATTCTTTTACTGCGAATGAAAAAAAACAGCTCAAGCGATGGATAATTGATGTCTATAATAAAAACCCTAACCCTAAAGGCGTACAGCGAGCATTTGGAGTATACCTTAGCTATATTAAACTATCGAATAAGAAAAAAAATAATAAAGATCAACAGTTAATATGGCATCACTTTTACCGAAAAATGGTCTTTGACTGGCGCTTTCTTAAATATAATCCCAAGCATAAAACACTCATGGATGTCATTCAGCGCTATAATCCAATTATTGCTAAGTTGCCACAACAAAAACTCTTTTTGGCAAAGAAAGATCGAGTTTTAGTGAGAAAAGGTCAGTATTTTTTATCTTATCCGATGTGGTTAGCAATGCAACGAACGGCAACTTTTTTATCAGGTCGGAAAATTTCCAAAAAAGCAGCATCTAAGCTTTATCGCTGGAGTCTGGCTGATTTTAAGAAAACACCTAAGGTGACCTCTGGTTTCTATCGCGACTTACTCGATAGGGTGATTCCTGTTTATTACTCCCCACAAAAGGGGGTTGACCGTAATCAATTTAGACTGGATACCTATGCTCAGTTCTATTTCTCATTCCAAAAAGATCGTTTTGCTAAACGCTGGAATGGTGATTTAATGGATATTGTGACTCGGTATCATCCTTTGGTTTCTGTCAATCACAAGCAGAAAATTATTACAACAAGAAGGGGAAGTAGTCGGGCTGTTAGAAGAATGACACCTCAAGAAATACGATTACACCAGCAAATACTGATGCAAACTTTACAAGCAAATCAAAATGCATTTAATCGCATGATGAGACAATCTCAACGCAATAGTGATTTAGTCAATCAATCTCTTCGTGACTTTTCAACCATACAGAATATTCATATTTCGGGGGATACGGTGATTAGTTCTGATGATAATTATTATTTGATTGAGAAGCCTAATGGGGATCGTTATGAGATGACTCGCTAGTGTTAAGTTTAATCCAGCCGTAGTCCAAAAAGTAAGCACTGAGACTACCCAATGTATACATAACTAAATCACCAAAACTAAAGCTTGTGCCTAATACAATACGGATAATATTATTGTTAATATTTAAATGATCAAGCACATGAATATATTGTGAAAACTCGATAAGAAAAGCAAAAATGCAGACGGCAATAGCGAGTCTCATTGGCTCAATATTGAAGACTGATTTTACACTGCAATAGACTAAGATTACGACCAAATAATCACCAAAGCTATGGCGAATAAAAGAGTCAGCAGGAATAGCAATAGCGATAAATACCTCAATAGCGAAAAGTACAATTGTTGCCGCAATATAGGGAAATCGTTTATAGCTTGAGGCTAGGGTGTTTGAGTGCATAGCTTGAGTCACAAGAGGTTAAAGCCTTATTATATTCTTAGAATGTGCAGATAGTATGATTGAATTTCCTAAGTTTTAAGCAGTTTGAGTCGCTCGCTGATAGTGATCAAGGAATAGGCTACTACCTAAGACGATGATTGCAAAATAGGTATTAATAGCCAAAAAAGCTAGAGACCTAACCAACCCCAAGCTTAAAACTAATACCAGTGAGATGATGGCATGCCTCTGAATACTTTTAGGTTTTACTCGTCTCTGTGATCACTAACGTAGGTTCTAAAACTTCGTTATAAAGCTGTTCATGAGACTTTACCACGGCTTTAATAGAAAATGAATGTTCTATTTTTTGAGCAAATAATTCAGCATAACGTTGAGCTATCTCTTGATTATCCATTTCCCACTTCATTTGTGTATAGAATTGATCTAATGGTGCTGTGACTCCCATTGTGGATTCTAATAAGCTCGGAATCGCTCCTACAGGCGTTGCTAAAATCGGCAATTTAGCGGCACCTGCTTCAAGGAGAACGAGAGGCATTCCTTCAAATAAAGAAGGCAGAACCATGCAATGTGACTGTAACAATAATGCAGGAATGTCGGTACGATTGCCTAACATGTGTACGCATTCACTGAGCTGATTTTCTTCTATTTCTTGCTCTATCTTTTCAATAAGATCCGTATTTTCATCACCACCACCAACAATATGAATATCAAATTCATAGCCTGCTTCTTTTAGATGAGTCGCACATCTTAGTAAATAAATTTGATTTTTTTGCTCTCTAATAGTGCCAACAGAAATAAAGGTAAATTTATCATAACGCTTTAATGGCTGAGAGAGTTTATCAATATCCACCCCATTAGCAATAATCTCTGCATCATCACGATACATCGATGAGCACATATCTTCTGAAAAAATGATATCTTTATTACGATATTTTTTAGTTAGATAAGTAAAGGCTTCTCTAAAACGTCCACCAATATCCGTATTGTGTGACGTGAAAACTATTTTTAGTCTTGGATTGGCTATTTTTAATAAAATAGCAAAAGGCAAAGGGTGAAATAAATGTGCATGAAGAATATCGATTTGCTCTTCTTTTATCACTTTATTTAATTGTGAAAAGGTATGAAAGAAAGAAAATATACCTTTTTTCATATCCAGTTTTTTGGCTTTAACACCCTGTTGAATAAACTCTGGCAACATATCATCGTTATGAGATAAGGCAATGACTTGTGTTTCAAAGGGTGGACTTAAATGAGTACAAAGCTCAAGAATAACCTTCTCTGCCCCACCGACAACAAAGGCAGTTGTTAACTGAAGTATTTTTATAGAGTCCATAGAATAAGCTCAATCTATACATGAAAAACTCAGTATAGTTCAGTGCTTAACGCGTATTTTAAATGCTAAGACTACCCACTGTTTATTCAAGATTAAGGGTTTTTGTCTTCAATGAAGGACAGTATAGAAGACTAGAAGGGTGAAGTGATGGGACTGAAGTCCAATCGACTTCCCCTGTAAAGCTTTTTCATCAAAAGAGTGTAGGGGGAGTCGTTGCTTATTTATCTTTAATTAGCGCAGTTACTGTTTCTCTTCCAATATTTCCCAAGCCTTATAAGCTTTAGCTAACTCTGTTTCAATTTTAGCCAGATCATCTTGAGTCTTATTAATCTTCGTTTGACTCTGTTGATAGAAATCAGCACGAGACATAACGGCTTGTAGTGCTTCAATCTCTGCTTCAAGTTTTTCAATGGTTACAGGTAATGACTCTAATTCTAACTTTTCTTTATAGGTCAGGTTTTTCTTATTTTTCTCAATAGGTTTTGGAGCAGTCACTGGTTTTACTTTTGTTTTATGCTGAGACTTTTGATTCGTTAGCTTGTTTTGACGCTGACGTTGCCAGTCTTCATAGCCACCGATATAATTCGTTAGCTTACCATCACCTTCAAAAGCAATGGTATTTGTCGCGATATGGTCGACAAAGTTTCGATCATGTGAGATGAGCAATAAAGTACCCGTATATTCCAATAATAGTTCTTCCAACAACTCAAGTGTTTCAATATCAAGATCATTGGTTGGCTCATCCATCACTAAAACATTGGCGGGTTTAGTAAAGAGTCGGGCAAGCAATAAGCGGTTCTTCTCACCACCTGATAGTGTGCTAACAGGGGAATGGATACGGTCAGGGGTAAATAAGAAGTCTTGAAGATAGCTAATGACATGTTTGCTTTTGCCATTCACAGTAATCTGATCACTACCACTGGCTAAATTTTCACGAACACTTTGTTCAGGGTCAAGTTGTTCTCTGAGTTGATCAAAGTAAGCAAGTTCAATATTAGTTCCTAGCTCAATAGTTCCTTCTTGCGCTTCAATTTTCCCTAATAAGATTTTTAATAAGGTCGTTTTTCCCACGCCATTAGGTCCTAGAATAGCCACTTTATCACCACGACGAATCTTGGTAGAAAAGTGACTAACAATGGTTTTATCTGGGTAACTAAAGCTAATATTTTTAGCCTTGACCACTTGCTTGCCCGTCTTTTGAGATGTTTCTAGGGTGATATTAGCATTGCCTTGACGTAGGCGGCGTTGTGAGCGTTCATCACGCATTTTCTCTAATGAGCGCACCCGACCTTCATTACGTGTACGACGTGCCTTAATACCTTGGCGTATCCAGACCTCTTCCTTAGCTAATTTTTTATCAAAACGTGCATTTTCTGCTTCTTCAGATTGCAGCATCTCTTCTTTGCGAATAAGGAATTGATCATAATTTCCTGGAAAGCTAATTAAGCGTCCACGATCTAATTCAATAATACGAGTTGCCATATTGCGGAGAAACGCTCGATCATGAGTAATAAAGACAATCGAACCTTTAAATGATTTTAAGAAGCTTTCTAGCCATTCAATGGCTTCAATATCAAGGTGGTTGGTTGGCTCGTCTAGTAATAAGATATCAGGTTGTTGTAATAGAGCTTTAGCAAGCAAAACACGACGCTTTAAACCACCAGATAAATCAGAGAATTGTGTATCACTGGGTAATGAAAGACGTGATAATACCGTTTCAACTTGTTGTGATAAATCCCAGCCATTATTTTGTTCTAGTTTTTGTTGCACAATAGCGAGTCGGTTCATCCACTCTTCATCGTGAACCGTGCTATGGCTTAGGTGATGATATTCAGTCAGTAGTTCACCAACTTCCTCTAAGCCGCTAGCAACAACATCATAAACAGTAAGGTCAATATCATCAGGAACATCCTGTGCTAGCTTGGAGACGTTAATTCCTGTTTGTAATCGCCGTTCTCCCGAATCAATCGCTAGTTCGCCTTCGATAACTTTTAATAATGTCGACTTGCCTGCACCATTACGACCAATCAAGCAAATACGTTCGCGCTCTTCAATGGTTAGATCGAGTTGATCAAGTAGGGCTGGGCCGCCAAAGCCAAGTTGGATGCTGTGTAGTGTGAGTAATGCCATTGTAAATTTTAATACAGTTTAGTAATGAATAGTGCGGGGATTATATAGTGCAGGGCGCTGACATCCTACTTGATATTGAAAGTAATTTTGTTGCTTAAATCATCGATATGACAACAATTATAAAAACCTGACTATTTCTACTTGACAGAACCCAGCACTTACAGCAAAATGCGCATCTCTTGGCTTGGGGCCATAGCTCAGCTGGGAGAGCGCTGCAATGGCATTGCAGAGGTCGGCGGTTCGATCCCGCCTGGCTCCACCATATAAATACTTGGTGGTTGATATGGCTCGGTTTGGAAAATATATTTTAATCTTCGGATTAATCATGACACTAGGAGCACTCGTTGGTGCTTTCTACTTTATGTTTAATCATGAGGGGCAAATAGCAAAGACATTATTTATGATAGTCCCAATAGGCTTTATATTAGTGTTCTTTGGACTATCAACAATAGTTATATTTTCACCAAGAAGTGATAACAAGTAGGTACAGCGTCCCCATCGTCTAGTGGTTAGGACACCGCCCTTTCACGGCGGTAACCGGGGTTCAAATCCCCGTGGGGACGCCAATTTACTTATTATTTGTAGTACATAAAAAGATTTTATACGCGTCCCCATCGTCTAGTGGTTAGGACACCGCCCTTTCACGGCGGTAACCGGGGTTCAAATCCCCGTGGGGACGCCAATCTTTCTTATATCAAGCATTAAAAAATACCTAATTTTATACTGTGTCCCCATCGTCTAGTGGCCTAGGACACCGCCCTTTCACGGCGGTAACCGGGGTTCGAACCCCCGTGGGGACGCCAATCTTTGTATTTACCTCCCCTTTATTAATAAAGTGAATCTAATTAATTTCTTTCTTTTTTTTAATCTTTTTAATAGCTTAAGTTAAATGTAATTAGAATATATTAATATTTATCATAAAAAGTTATATTTAATGCTGTTTTAATTTTTTTTCTCCTGTAATATCCTTCAAACTCTACATCCACTGTGGTTGATTTATGATCAATTTAAGTAATTGTTAATAATAACTAGGTTGATAACTCAGCAGAATTGGTAGTAGTGACTATACTTGATCACAGAGTATCCTCTGATCATATTTCAAGCGTATTATTAAAATAAGCGTTTACACTTTAGGTTTGTTTATGTGCACATAAGGGTATTTTTAGCTTCATTGGTTTGTTTGTCTCTTACATTTATGTCAGGTAAGTTTCTACAACTAGTGTTATCTCTGATCGGTTTTGATCATCTCATAAAAATTTATATTGATATTCAGTGACAGTAATGTCTGCTGATGAAATATCACAACCAACTCAGTATTTAATTCAACCCTTAGTCATACTTATATGAATAATTGATTAGGGTTCAAAAGCTTTATTAATTAATTATCGACATGGAGAGTCAAGTCATGAGAATACTTTCATTCTTATTATCTTTTATGCTGGTTGCTGTTGTAGCCACTACTTCTAATACGAGTCATGCTAAGCGTCAGGTTTTTACTTGTGATATGTATCCAGGTAGTACCTTACAACGCAAGGCGAGCCGTTTTAACCCTGCTATCAATAGTGCATCCAAGCGTTATGGTGTTAGCAAGAGCCTTATCAAAGCCGTTATTACAGTAGAGAGCTGTTTCAATCCAAGAGCCACGGGTGGTTTAGGTGAGAAAGGTTTAATGCAATTAATGCCAGGTACTGCGCGTCAACTAGGTGTTCGCAATGGCTACAATAGCTGGGAAAATATTCATGGTGGAGCTAAATACCTAAAAAGTTTACTCAAGCGTTTTGATGGAAACAAGAGCTATGCGGCAGCCGCTTACAATGGTGGACCTGGTGCAGTAAGTCGTACACACGGCCCTAAATTCAAACAAGTTAAGCGTTATTCACGACATGTTATGCGTGCCTATAACAAGCTAGCTAGAACCCCTACAGTACGTTCTTCACGTAGCGTGAAAACACGTTATAAGCGCTCTAAAAAGTCATACCGTAGTCGTAGCACAAGACAAGCTCGTAGTACAAGAAAGGCGAGTAAGAGAAAGGCTAGTAGTAAGA
>JAGLEV010000102.1 GCA_023144895.1 Thiotrichaceae bacterium | reverse complement strand
TATCTTTCAATAAACTAATTGTAAGCGTAACAACAATCCATATCCATGTTGTATTACGCCCTGTTTTAAGAACATGTAAAACAAAAAGTACTTGGATTATTATAACAATAATAAGTATGGGCTGTGTTCCTTGGTTTATTGATATAAAAAATAAGACTTAATTGATGGCTATGATTTAATAATACCGATTATTCACCCCAGCGACAAACTTTTAATGTACCTCCTGGTTTCATTTCCATCAATGTACTTACCGCACTATAACGAGGTCTTACAATATAGCTAGGTTCAGAAGAGTAAGTCACTATTGAGTCAGTAATGAGTTCATTACTATCAAACTCAACAACCACTTCTTCACTGTATTGATTTAAGATATTTAAGCTATTGACTACAGTAGAAGCTAGTGAATCTCGTACATCATCATAAGAACCAACAGCGAGTGTAAGTTTGCGTACTGCATTGTTCTCATCACGTTTTACTTTAATGATATTAACGGTATGGTCATAATGGTCATCACCACGATGATCAATAAAGACAATATGTCCTGCTTGTAAATCATGTAACGGTATCTCTACTTTTTTGTGGTTTCCCTTATTACTTAAATTGGTATTCCAAGGGTGTATCGTGGTTGCTGCTCTTGATACTTGATGTGCAGAAACACGAGGGTATTTAACATTAACACCATAAATCATCGAGTGATTTGGATCGAGTGTTTGAATTTTTTTGACAACAAAATAACCCCGTCGCTGTACTTCAATATGATGACGTAATAGCAATTCTGCCACTCGACTAAATAAGCCTAATGTTTTACTGCGAGTGGCTATATCCCAGCGGCGATTAGGTAAAGAGCCTTTGCTTGAGGGGAGTGGGAGTTTATAGCCACTATCTTCGGCAACTTTTTTTCTAAACTGATCCATAAAGAATAAGGCTAAAGACTTACAGTCAGCCTCGATACGATTTTCCTTCATTACCTCCCAATAATGTTCAACAAAAGTACCATAAGCTTCTTGTACATCAGGATGATTCCAAGAAAAATCTTGTTTACGAATATCTAATAAGATTGGTGGTAGGTTAAAATTACTAAAATTTGATAAGAACTTCAAAGGTGACTGGGTTGACTGTATAACAGGAGGGCGTTGATCCGATGCATTCACTGAAATATCTAGTGCCTTTAGTGTTCCTAAATTAACCTCCCCATTGACCATTAAAGAGTTATCTTGTTGAAAGCTTTGGACTGATCTGAATGTACCTGACCCAAAAGAGCCATCACAAATAGATTTTAGGTAACCTAGTCGCCCTAAAGCATACTGAATAGCAACCACTGTATTACCTTTAGCACCCTTTTTTAGGGTTGCATTAAAATTAGCAGGAAAGGCATTTTTAATGGCTGGGTCGCTGAAGCCTATAGAATTTTCTGTATCTATATTGGCATTATAATGATCTGCTAATTTACGCAAAGCAAGGATAAACTTACCCGGATCGGTTGGAGATTGGCTGGAGCCTAAACGTACAGAATTGCTATGACCATTGTAATCAAAATCATCAATTAAGCGAAATAATGCAGTCAGTTCATTACGTTGTGAAATAATGCCATTTTTATCAAGATCAGCACGATTTAAATTGAGTGGTGATAAGGTCGATACTTCTTTTGCTTGTTCAATGATAATTTGTTTATTGCGCATTTCAGCTAAAAAACCATCGAGGCTTAATGTACCCATGTCTTTATCCGCAGTCTGCGGTGTGGCTATTTCAAGTAAGGCATCAATTAATTGCCTTGGTTTTGTTGGAGATTGTTCTGTGCCTAAATTGACAGAATTGCGATAACCATTGTAGTCAAAATCATCAATTAATCGAAAGAGTTTGGTTAATTCTTTGGTTTGGGAAACAATGCCATTGTGATTAAAATCAGCTCGTTTTAATTTAAGAGGAGCGAGTACTGCTATTTTTTTTGCTTGTTTAATGGCAATTTGCTTGCCATCCATTTTCTTTAAGAAACTGCTTAGGCTTAAAGTACTCATCCATGACTCCTTGAGGGTGCTGGCTTAGGTGGGAGATTGATTTACTGAGAAATTATAGCGTATAACCGCATCATTATCGGTTAATTATTGTTGTTTTTAGTGGGCTTGTGTTCTTCAGGGTAATATCCTCATTATTCAAAATAAAATGACAACATGAAATTATGATTACTATTCCTTTTAATAACAGTTATATAAAGCTTGGTGATGCTTTCTTTACCAACACATTGCCTACCAAAGTAGCAAAGCCAGAATGCATTCAGTTTAATCGCTTATTAGCAGAAGATCTCGGCTTAGATAATGCAGGTTTAGATTCTCTAGAGGGTGTGGAATTTTTTGCTGGTAACTTGATCCCTGATAATATGGAATCCATTGCAATGGCTTATGCAGGGCATCAATTTGGTGGCTTTAACCCAAGTTTGGGTGATGGTCGAGCCATCTTGTTGGGTGAGATTATGGCGGGAGGACAGCGTTATGACTTGCAACTTAAAGGCTCAGGGCCGACACCGTATTCTCGTTCTGGAGATGGTCGCTCAGCTTTAGGACCTGTATTACGTGAATATCTTTTGAGTGAAACAATGGCAAAATATGGTGTACCAACAACCCGTGCGTTAGCCGCAGTGACAACAGGGGAACAGGTGCATCGAATGCAGTTATTATCTGGAGGTATTTTAACACGAGTGGCGATGAGTTTTGTGCGTATTGGTACTTTTCAATATTTTTCAGGGCGAGGAGATACCGCCTCGGTTGGAAAGCTAGCTCACTATATTATAGATCGCCATTATCCTAAGGTGAAATTAGCAACAGATCCGATGGTTGCCTTATTATCTGAAGTGGTGGATCGTCAGGCACGATTAATTGCTCACTGGATGTCATTAGGTTTTATTCATGGAGTGATGAATACGGATAATGTATCGATAGTGGGTGAAACCATTGATTATGGACCTTGCGCCTTTATGGATAGCTTTTCACATTCACAGGTGTATAGCTCAATAGATCATCAAGGGCGTTATGCTTATGGACAACAACCGCCCATTGGTTTATGGAACCTGACACGTTTAGCAGAATGCTTATTGCCATTATTTAAATCAAAAGATACGGATACAGCGGTAGCAATTGCTCAAGAGACTTTGATGCAGTTTCAGGCTTTGTATGAAAAGTATTGGTTAATAGCTATGTGTCAAAAGCTGGGGTTAGCTCACTCTAAAGAAGGTGATAAGGAATTAATTGAACGATTATTACAGTTGATGGAGCAGGATGAGGTTGATTTTACCCTGTGCTTTTATTATTTATCACAAGAAAATAAGGATGATTTTCAAGCTTTATTCACTGACTCATTAGCATTGGAAAAGTGGTTACAACAATGGCAACAACGATTAAGTCATGAGGCTAATAGTCAAAAGGCTAGGGCGTTAATGGCTAAGTTTAACCCTGTGTATATTCCTCGTAATCATCAAGTAGAAGCTGCCATTAGAGCCGCTGAGGATCATAATGACTTTTCTGTATTCCAGCAGCTATTGGATGTATTACAGAATCCTTATACTTTGCAAGAAGGCAAGGATCATTATTTACAACCACCTAAGCCAGAAGAGATTGTTCATCAGACTTTTTGTGGCACATGAGGGCTTTCTTATCTTACATATCGCTTTGCACTTTATTGTTCCTGCCTTTATTGCAGGATTGTGGTTTAAAGATAATTTTTGGAAGACTTATCTCTTAATGATGTCAACGATGTTAGTGGATATCGATCATCTTTTAGCCCTACCTATTTATGATCCCTTACGCTGTAGTATCGGCTTTCATCCCCTCCATAGAGCTGTGCCAATATTGGTTTATATTGGCTTAGTTTTTATTCCTAAAGTACGTTTTATTGGTTTGGGCTTGGTCATTCATATGATTTTAGATGCTACTGATTGTATTTCTTAGATTATTATAATGTTGCATCCTGTAGATTAGGGGATTATTCTAGTGCATAAACCTGTTTCAAGTTGTTAGTTGCTAGGCATTTTTACTCATAATCATTCTTTCATTACGAATGCAAGTAATAACGTAGATGACCTAAAGATTGATACCAATATTTTGAACAGGTTGATCTATTCGGTGCACATGCACTTTTATATTAATGTCAGTAATATAAATTTTATCAATATACCAAAGGTTTTTTTCAATGTATAAATATGTCCTATTAGGGTGCTTATTTTCATCCGCCGTTTTTGCTCATAGTGGAGATGGTGCTCGCACGACTATCCATAATTCAAATAAAATTCTTAGTAAGTTATTTTTAAGTGAAACAGCTTATGTTCAGGAACAGGGAGAGAAGAGAGTCATTACCTCACCTACGCTTGAAGTCATCGATGATGGTAATCGTTTTTCTATTCCTGTTATGCTTGAATATGGAGTAACCGATAGTTTGCAGTTAGGTTTAGGTATCACACCCTATCGTCGACTGAAGAATAATGCGGGTACAGACAGTGGGATAGGTAATCTTAAGATCGGTGTGAAATATGCTTGGAAAGATCTTGATGAAGATGGCTTGAATGTTGCTGTGGGTTATACCCATGAGTCAGCAAGAAGTGGTTTAGAGAGTGAGCGCAATCTTTATGTTTCTTTTGGTAAAGATGTTGATCTAGATCCCTTTATCGGTAATCAATATCAAGGAGATGCTCAGGCATTTTTAGAAATAGGTACGAAGTATCAAAATGGTGATACTGGACCTTATATTAATACAGGTGTCTATCTTGATAGGGGTGAACATGTTCTTAGTGGTGAAGTAAACTGGAGTGATGACCATGTTTTCCTAACACCCGGTATTACATGGAAACCCTCTGAAGAGTGGGAGTTTGGTCTTGGTCTGCCACTAGGTCTTAGTGGTGAAACAGATGTTCAGCTTGCTTCAAATATTATTTATAACTGGGAATAATATTTAGGTGAAGCTAATACAGCAAGAGTATTAGCTTCACTGTTGAATCAAATGACTATGCTTTATAGGTAAAGTTGTTGTAACTGCTCCCATTGCTTTTGGCTTATATCTAAGCCACGGGCTTTTTTAGATGGTTTTACGCTAACTTTTTGAACCTGATGTTTTTTGGGCGTGGTCTTTACAGGTTTAGCTTTTGCTAGAGTCTTAGTTTTTATTAGTGGGGCCTTTCTTTGATTATTTTTCTTTATATTCGTTTTGATGGCTGAGGTTTTATTTCCCCTGACTATGGGAGCTTTCTTGTGAGTCAGCTTAGGCTTTGCTAGCTGCACTTTCTTTGGGCTAGGCTTTTTCGAGTGGGCTTTTACTGACTGAGTGACTTTTTTACTATTTCCTTCAGGCTGAGTTCTTCTTGCTGGACTAGTATACTCTTCTTCAAAGTCTAAAATATTTTCTGGAGCTCTTGCACCTAAACATTCCCAGTAAGGAACTCTTGTTAATTTACCAATAATTTCAATGGATGCTAATTCTATTAAGTTTCGTAAGGCTTGTGATTTACCCTCTGAGCGGCTTAGTGTCATATCAAAGTAGATGCCCAATTTTTTAATACGAGCATCAGCATCCAATGAATTACCTTTACTTAGAATGGCAATAGTATTCTTGGAAGTTACACCCGGTACGACACTCATATCATGCGTATCAACAGCACTCAGATCAAGCGTCATAACATCTAATGAAGCCGCTTTTGATTTTCCAAGACCTCCATTGAGCTTGCTTCTCAAAAATAGACCTAAGCTATGGTCAGCCTGTACAATATTTTTATCATATTGACTGATTGAACCACGAATATCATACTGAGGAATATTTTTATAAACATTGCCTTTTCTTGCTGTTTTTAAGAAAGAAATTAAATTAGCAGAGTCTTTTCCATAGGTAATTATTTTTATTTTTTTGCTTTTCTTTGTCATATCAGAAATAGCAGAAATAAGCATATCTCTAGTACCTGCTTTTACTTGATGGGTCTTATCATTGAGAGACTCTATTAGAATGCTTGTACGTTTTATTTTAGGATTTGTTAAAAGCTGATCCATGCAGCTAAGACTCTTGGAAAAATTAGTAATATTCTTATAAATGCTGGGTTTATATTCTGTTCTCATCTCTTTGTGGTTAGTATGAATTTTATCCTCTAAATTAACACAGGCTGATAATGTTAAAGTCGAGGCGAGAGAAAATAGTACCGTGGTTATTTTTATCTTCATTTTTATTTTCTTATTGTTTAGCAATAGTAAATTACTAAGAGATTAGAAGTAAGCTTTATTTAGGGGGATAAGCTCAACAATTCTAGAGATAATCTAATCTTAGACACTTTAATTAATATTGTTATTATTGGGGTAAATAATTGTTTGTGTTTAGTGTGCTGTACAGTTGTTGGCTTGAATAACATCACCTTCAACAATGACAATCAACTCATTGGGTACATCATTAGCACCTTGTTCTATTGTCAGGTTGCCTATATTCATGTCACAGCCATCAGTATTTCTGGCTATTTCTTCATCTGATTGTGTTTTATTATCTGATTGAATTTTAGCTTTTTGTTTTGCATATTTTGCGGCAATTCTCGTGGCATTAGGTTCGGTAACCATGATGCCAGGAAGTGCTAGGGATACATTAAATGAAAACAAACTAAAGAACACTATATATTTATATTTCATAGTTTTATAGTATACATAAAAAAAGAGACCTTCATTATGATTAAGATGAATGGCCTCTTTTTGTTAAACATCTGAATCACTTGTAAGATGTTGTTTGTTAGGTTATAGAGATAACCTCAGTCATTACTCGCAGTCACAACCAACGGTAGCAACGCTTAGTTTTTGCTTGTTAAGTAAACCTGTTTGATTTTGGTTTAACTCATTACGGTTTGCTCTGATCGTTACATCTGCATCAACATCAGCAGCAATAACCGCTAAGCTCATGTCTTGCTCATTTAACAAACCTGTTTGTATTTGCATAGTATCATTTGCATTCGCCGTGATATCAAAATCATTAGCTGCCATTGCAGAAGAAGAAACTGCTAGAACTAAAGAAGCAAGTGCCATTTTTGAAAACATGTTCATAATAAAATATCCATTAGTTAATTAAGTATTTCGTGTGCAAGACCTTGTAACGACTTAGGTCTTGCGTGTTGGTGAAATGAATATTATGGAGAAATGCTATTAATTTATACCGTGCTTAGCATGAGCAATAATTATTTGCTGATAAAGGTTATTAAAGGTATTTTTAGGTGGTATGAATGGTGGGTAGTGGGTAATTTTGCATAATCTCCCATCTAATCCTCCAAAAACTCTCCACTCTGATGTTGCCACATTGCATAATAATTACCTTTAAGATCCAGTAATTCCTGATGTGTGCCTTGTTCAATTATTCTACCTTGGTCTAAGACTATAATCCGATCCATGCGTAAGATAGTGGATAGGCGATGGGCAACCACAAT
>JAGLEV010000101.1 GCA_023144895.1 Thiotrichaceae bacterium | reverse complement strand
TTATAACCAAGCGGGTCTTGACAATTAGCCTCTTTATGAAAGTTAGCAATACTCTCTTGGCTTAACTCATACTTTTCTATTGCTCTTGATATTAGATCTATTAAGTCACTCAAGGGCTCTCTTTCTTCATCCTTTGCCTCTATAAATAAATGCTCTATTGTTTCAAGTGCGTCATTATAATCTTGTTCTGTTTTTATATGTAATATATTTGATGCTTCTAAAAAAAAGCCTAGAAAAGAATTGGTTAAGGTCGTTTGTTTTAAAGCTAACATTACAGCTCTCCCTTCTTGCATCTGGTTGTTAATTTATCATATTCAGGATGGGTGACAATATGTGAACACAATAGGTAACTATAGACAACAAACAAGTGAAATAGCTAGCTCATTGTAAGCTTTGAAGTCACAAAAAATAAAGACTGACTTTGATATTAGTATTAACATTGACACCAGCATAACCAATCAACTAACGGGACAGTAATAATGAATGTACATCTTGTGAATCAAACGGAAGTTCTTCTTAGCAATATGCATGAAGACGGTTTTGAGCAAAGCCAAGAAAATGAAGCGCTTTATTATGGTGCTATTGCCATGTGGGTTACATCACTAGGACGATGTACTTTTGCAGTACTAGATCACTATGCACTACGTCTTGAGCTAGAGCCTGATGATATAACAGTGACTTTACAGTGGGAGTTTGATCATGACCCAACAACAATTAAGCAGATTGATATGCATATCCAATGGCCTGAACTCCCTGAGAATCGCCTCAAAGCAGTACAGCGAGCATCACATAAGTGTACGATCCATAATACCATTAAGGATTGTGTAAAGATTGTGGTCACTGTAGGGAATTAATTCTCTCCGTATAATACAGGCAAAAAAAAGTACGATTTATCCGAGGATAAACCGTACAAATTACCACCAAAGGAGGATGGAGGGTTTTGACCTCAGCGAGTAATACTTGCCTCAATCAATATGCGAATATAATAATATTACTATATGCTTATGTCAACTAAAATTATTAATTCTCTTTAATTTTTCCCATTCGTCACTATTATCTAGGATCAAGAATAGCGTATTATTAAGGCTGTCTTAAGGTTAGATCAGCTTAAACTCTGGTCATTACATAGCAGTCAAAATACCCTTAATTTCTCTCTGGTAATTTGACCGCTAATTAACCTATTGGCTAAATAACACCCAATATATACTTAGGAAATACTATGCCTACAGCGGAACCCACAATAAACAGCACAGCTCGCCGTGCTTTTATTGCAATACAAAAACACTTACAACAAAAAATTATTGGTCAAACAGACTTGGTCGATCGCTTACTTATTGCATTACTAGCCAATGGACATTTATTGGTTGAAGGTGCTCCAGGATTAGCTAAAACTACCGCGATCAAAGCATTAGCCGAGGTGATTGAAGGTGATTTTCATCGTTTACAATTCACTCCTGACTTACTGCCAGGTGACTTAACAGGTACTGATGTTTATCGCCCAGAGACAGGGGAATTTATTTTCCAATACGGCCCCCTCTTTCATAATCTTGTCTTAGCGGATGAAATTAATAGAGCACCTGCAAAAGTACAATCAGCATTATTAGAAGCTATGGGTGAGCAACAGATTACGGTAGGTAAAACAACCTACCCGCTTCCTCGCCCCTTTTTAGTCATGGCCACTCAAAATCCTATTGAACAAGAAGGCACTTACCCTCTACCTGAGGCACAATTAGACCGCTTCCTAATGCATGTTGCGATTGATTACCCTGATCCAGAACATGAAAATGCTATTTTAAAATTAGCACGCCAACAAGCAAAGCAAGCGCTCAATCCACAAGATAAATCATTCACACTGCCTGATAAATTATCGAATGAAATAGTGAATACCGCCCAACAAGAAATCATGAATATTCACATGACGGATTCTGTGCAAGCTTATTTAATACAATTAGTCTTAGCCAGTCGAGACCCATCTGCTTATGATAAAAAGTTAGCACAATGGGTAAGCTATGGTGGTAGCCCACGAGCAACCATTGCCTTAGATAGTTGCTCGCGAGCACATGCATGGCTAGCAGGACGAGATTATGTCTCACCTGAAGATGTCCAAGCGGTTGCCTTTGATGTACTACGTCACCGTATTATTTTATCCTATGAAGCAGAGGCTGATGGCATCACCGCAGATAAAGTGATTCAAGCCCTCATTCAATACACTCCTGTCGGTTAGGGCATAAGACGCTGTGAAATCTTTATTTCAAAATGCTCAACAGCTGTTGACTCGCTTATTTCATACAGAATCAGCAATATCGTCAGCTTCAACAAGTAACACACGAAGCTCTGGCACTCATGTCACACTAGATCACCTTATTCGCTTACAACGCTATGCTCGCACACTTGATTTATCACGTCGTATTTCAACGGCATTACACAATGGTGCTAGCACATCACAATTTCGTGGGCGTGGTATGGATTACCAAGAATCACGTGTTTATCAAGCAGGTGATGATGTGCGTAATATGGACTGGCGTGTCACCGCTCGTGCTGGTAGACCTCATGTTAAAGTCTTTGAAGAAGAGCGGGAACGTCCTGTTGTGCTACTGGTTGACTATAGTTCTAGTCTATTTTTTGGCTCAGTGAATGCTTTTAAATCAGTCGTTGCAACGGAGGTTGCGGCACTACTGGCATGGGCAAGTGTCAATAAAAGTGATCGTATTGGTGCGCTATTAGTTAATTCTGGTCACAAAGAATTGCCACCTAAAATGGGCAAGCGTGCGGTATTGCAATTATTGCGAGAATTAATTCATTTTAGTGACCCTAACAAAGTATCAACAAATGCATCCACAAAGAAAACCAGTTATTTAAATGAAGAGTTACAACGACTACGACGTATTGCTCGACCTGGATCCATGGTATTTTTGATTAGTGATTTCTATCGTATTGATGATGAAACTCAGCGCCACCTTATGCGTTTAAAGCAACATTGTGACGTTGTGGCAATTCAAGTGACGGATCCTTTAGAAGAATCACCACCCCCAGCGGGGCGTTATCATGTAACCGATGGTAAAACTGATGCCATTTTAGATACAAGAAAGAATAAAAGTCAGCAACAATATCAATCTTATTTTGCTAAACACCATCAGCACTTACAGAATTTAATGAGTCAGCAACGTATTTTATTACTCAAGGTTTCTACTGCTGATGATGTTTCTGTCACAATGCAGGGCTTTTTTGCCAAAACTAAAAAAGTACTCGATAAGGTCAGCGCATGACTCAAGCACAACCCACAGCACCTGATAATACCTTTGAGCAACTTCAGCTTGCCGATATTCATTTACCTAATACTGCCACTGACTGGCCACCTGCTTATGGTTGGTGGATTTTACTTGCTTGCGGTATGGGCTTATTGGTTATTCTTCTCCGCTACCAAATAAAACGTAGAAAACGCCACTCTCAACAGAAAAAAATACAGACTCAGTTAAGCCAGCTAGAGCAACAGCTTAAGCAAGATCAAAGTGTGGAAACGCTGGCTAAAATTAATACTTTATTAAAACGTATCGCCTTGCAATGCTACCCTCAAAAGAAAGTAGCCAGCCTTAGTGGTCAACAGTGGCTCGCCTTTCTTGACCAAAGTAGTCAATCAAAACACTTTACTCAAGGTCATGGGTTGTTACTCGCTGTCACACCTTATCAAGCAAAAATGCCAGAACAGAAAAACCTTAAAGGTTTAATGACGGTGGTACATCATTGGGTAAATACAATGATAAAAATTCATCCTGAAGCTTTGGGGAAATAGTCATGAATATTGAATTTTCAGCTTTATGGGTCTTCTTTTTATTCCCTTTGCCATTGTTAGCTTTACTGTTACCTGTCGCTCAAAAACAAGCATCACAGGCTTTACAGATACCTTTTTTTAAAGGTGTACAACCTAGTTTTTCAAGTGTTACTCAACCGACATCGATTACTCCTCTAGCTCTCGCTGTTTTGATATGGGTTTTAGTACTAACAGCAACAGCTCGTCCACAACTCATTGGCGACAGTATTCCTGTGCCTATTGCGGGTCGTAGTTTAATGATCGCCGTCGATATCTCTGCCTCTATGCGCCATCAAGATATGCAGATTGGCAGACGTTTAGTTACACGCCTTGTTGCCGTAAAATCGGTTGCAGGTGACTTTATTACTCGTCGTAAAGGTGATCGCTTAGGCTTGATTTTATTTGGTACACAAGCCTTTGTTCAAGCACCTCTCACCATGGATCGTAAAACAGTTAATATCTTATTAGATGAAGCCGCACTAGGTTTAGCAGGGTCTGCCACTTCGATTGGTGATGCGATTGGATTATCGATTAAGCGTTTACGTGAACAACCATTGAAAAATCGTGTATTAATTCTATTAACCGATGGTGCTAATACTGCTGGCAATGTTGATCCTCTCAAAGCCGCTGATTTAGCAGCACAAGAAAAAGTACGAATTTATACTATTGGTATTGGTGGTTCTAAACGCTTAGTTCGTACACCTTTAGGTATGCGCCAAGTGGGTGGTTCAGATTTAGATGAGCCGACTTTAAAGGAAATTGCGAGTAAAACGGGCGGGCAATATTTTCGTGCCAATGATATTGAATCATTACAGAAAATCTATGCTGTACTGGACAAGATAGAACCTGTGATAAAAGAGTCGCTATTTTATCGCCCTGTTGATGAGCTCTATCAATGGCCTTTGGCACTCGCATTATTACTGAGCCTACTGTTAAGCTTGCTCTTTTCAGGGCATATTGCCTTACCTCCACCATTACAAGCCAAGAGGAATCAAAATGCTTAGTCATTTTCATTTTACAGATCCTTGGTGGCTACTCATGGTGCTACCTATTCTATTACTCATCAGTATCTTAAAACGTGATCGACAGTCCAATAGTGGCTGGGAAAAGGTGATTGACCCTCAGTTATTAGCCAAAATGATTAATCGTAAGACGGTGAATCATCCCAAGCACCCCATGTGGTGGTTGTTACTAGCAGGATGGTTAATTGCTGTTGTTGCATTAGCTAATCCTGTCTGGGAGAAAAAGAATGTCCCTCTCTTCCAAACGGATACTGCCAGAATTATTGTCTTAGATTTATCTCATTCAATGAATATTAAAGATATAAAACCCTCACGCCTGCAACGTGCTCGCTTTAAGATCGAGGATTTATTGGCACAACAAAAAGAAGGTCTCACAGGCTTGGTTGTTTTTGCGGGTGAAGCCTATACCGTTTCACCATTAACACGCGACAATCAAACCATTAGTGCCTTATTAAAATCCTTAACCACGCAGATGATGCCTAGCCAAGGTAGTCGTGCTGATTTGGGATTATTGCAAGCAGGTGAAGCTTTAAAACAGGCTGGCATTCAATATGGCGATATTCTATTGGTCGCTGATGGTGCTTTAAAGGATGAAGCGATTGAGGCAGTACAAAGACTTGCTAAACAAGGTTATCGAACCTCTGTACTGTCTATTGGTACGACATCAGGTGGTATTGTACCCAGTATACGAATGCGGGGTAATAAGCCCATTGTTGTACCCATGGAGGAAGTCACCTTAAAAGCGATTGCTGAGCAAGGGGGTGGTATTTATCAAGAGCTACAAGCGAATGACTATGATATTAACCAGCTAATGAAACTCAATCTACGTGGTGAAAATAATTCATTGGCTAGTGTTGATAGTGATACTGATCACCAAGACTGGTTGGCTAATGGTCCTTGGTTATTACTCTTATTACTTCCCATTGCCGCTATTGCTTTTCGACGAGGATGGATATTGTCGTTAATGCTGATTGCTTTTGTTATGCCCTTCCCTCAGCCTGCCCAAGCGACAGTATGGGATAATCTTTGGCAACGACCCGACCAGCAAGCAAGTAAAGCATTGCAAGAAAAACGTTATCAGGATGCTGAAAAGTTGACGACAGATCCACTCACACAGGGTGTAGCAGCGTATAAACAAGGTAGCTATCAACAAGCTTTATCTTATTTTTCTAATGGAAAAAATGCTGATTCATTCTATAACAAAGGCAATACACTAGCACAACTAGAGCAATATAAACCTGCAATTAAAGCTTATGATGAAGCACTTAAAATCCAGCCTGATTTGAAAGATGCTAAAGAAAATAAGGCAAAAATAGAAGCTTTATTGAAAAAACAAAAAGAGCAGAAAAAGAAACAAAAACCGCAGAAAAATAAAGATAAAAAAGATAAAAAAGATAAAAATAAACAGGATTCAAAAGAAAAAGACAAGTCTTCTCAACAAAAGGATGCTTCAGAAAAAGGGGGCTCACAAAAGGAATCAGGCAAAGGAGATAAAAAAGAACAAAAAGAAGGTGATAAATCATCAGATAAGACTGAGGATGCAAAGAAAAAAGAAAAGGAAAAAGAAGGTAATCAATTTGATGATGCCAATAAAGCCATCGATAAAGGCACTAAAGAAAAAGAGAAAGATGAAAACCAGTCAATCCAAGACAGCTTAGAGAAAGCTAAAAAAGCACAAGAAAATGCGGAAGGCAAGATGAAAGAACAGCAAGATGCCTTAGCCAAGCCACAAGATGAACAGAAGAAGGAAAAAACACCGAATAATAAAGAAGGTCAGGCCGTGCCTCAAGCTAATAACCTTAATAATGAAGAAAAAATGGCAGCTGAGCAATGGCTAAAGCGTATACCTGATGACCCTGGTGGTTTATTGCGTAGAAAATTTAAGTATCAGTATCAACAAAGAGAGAATCAACGAGCTCCAGAAGTGAAACCTTGGTGATGGCGTATTATTCTCACACGCAAATAACACAAACCTAACACTTTTAACTAGTATTTCATCATTAGCTATGAAAGAATCGCGCTATTTAAGAAAACTCTGATTGATTCAATAAATCAGAACAACTTCTACCTATAACCGACTGATTGTTATGTTTGATTTAATTTCTAGACACGCTCCACAAAATATAAAAAATGATATTCTGGCAGGCTTGACTGTCGCTTTGGCGCTAGTGCCTGAGGCGGTTGCTTTTGCCTTTGCTGCGAATGTTATGCCTCTAGTAGGTTTATATGCTGCCTTTATTATGGGCTTGTTAGCTGCCATTATTGGGGGTCGAGCAGGTATGATTACCGGTGCGACAGGTGCTATTGCTGTTGTTATTGTCAACTTAGTTGATAGCCATGGAGTAGAATACCTCTTTGCCGCGGTTGTTTTAGCGGGCTTTATTCAAATTACCATTGGTATTCTGCGAATGGGGAAATTTATTCGCCTTGTTCCACATCCTGTTTTCTTAGGTTTTGTTAATGGTCTTGCACTGGTTATTTTAATCGCTCAGCTAAGTCAATTTAAACAAAAAGATGCCGCAGGAAAGGTTTTGCTTGATGCTGATGGCAATATAGAATGGTTAAGCATGGACACCATCGGCTTGATGATGTTGATTATTGCATTAACCATGGCAATTATTCACTTTTTACCCAAACTAACAAAAGCCGTTCCTTCAACACTTGTTGCTATTATTGTGGGTACATTATTAACGATTCTCCTAGGTCTTAATATCCAAAATGTTGGTGATATATCATCAATTAAAGGAGCACTTCCTGATTTCCATATTCCTGCTATTCCACTCGATTTTGAAGCATTTAAAGTCGTACTACCCTATGCGGTTACAATTGCACTAGTGGGTCTAATAGAAAGCTTATTAACACTAAACCTTATTGATGAGCTAACAGAAACACGAGGGCAACCGAATCGTGAGTGTATTGGTCAAGGTGTCGCAAATACAGTAACAGGTTTCTTTGGTGGCATGGGAGGCTGTGCCATGGTAGGACAAAGTATTATCAATATTAAATCGGGTGGTCGTGGCAGGCTTTCAGGTATCTCGGCGGCTTTATTCTTGCTTTCATTTATCCTTGTTGGCTCTTCATTAATTGAACAGATTCCTGTTGCCGTGTTGGTTGGTGTTATGTTCATGGTGGTTATTGGCACATTTGAGTGGTCAAGCTTTCGCCTCATCGGTAAGATTCCACCTGCTGATACTGTTGTGGGTATTTCTGTTGCCTTGATTACGGTATTTTTTGATTTAGCTGTTGCTGTGATTGCAGGTGTTATTATCTCTGCACTGATCTTTGCATGGCAACACGCTAAGCAGATTTTTGCAACGACCCGCACGAATCGCATGGGTGGGAAGGTCTATGAACTCAATGGCCCACTCTTCTTTGCTTCTGTACAAAACTTCCAAGAGATTTTTGATCCTAAAAATGATCCTGATGATGTGGTTGTTGATTTCCGTAACTCACGAGTGGCTGATCACTCTGCTATTCAAGCCATTGATAAGCTAGCTGAGCGCTATTTGAAAGAACACAAGCGCCTACATATTAAACATCTTAGTCCTGAATGCCAGCAATTATTAAAGACGGCAGGTGACTTGGTTGAAGTAAATGTGGTTGAAGACCCGACTTATCATGTTGCTGCCGATAGAGAGGCATTTGATAAGTAGAGCTAGGCTATTAATGAATACCAAGACTAAAGGCTATCTGTCATTGACTTATTAGTATCAATGACAGGTAGCCCTTGCTTGAGACGAGGAACTATCTGTGAAAACTAAAAGTTAAGTATGAGTTTTATCAGGACTTGAGAACACATTGAATTGAGCTGTCAGTGATAATATCCAGTGGCTAAATCAGTCAGCTCACTTTTTTAGATGAGCTGAAAACACATAAGCCCTTGTATTTCTATACTCAATATATGCCCAGCGCCCACTTCTACCACCAATAGACTGTTTTTTACCCACAAGCTTTATTAGTTTCACTTTACTATTAGCGGGTAAGCTACCTATTTTATTCCCCTCTACTGTTGGTTTTGATCGAACAGTAAGGCTAGGATGCGCTATTACAGTATACCAACTAGACTTTTTATTTTTTTTATTGAGATTATTAAGTGCATATTGAGATTTTTTATTTTTAGAATTTATCATCAGTGACCTCTTATAAGAATCTATGGCATGCTCGACTTTTCCTCGCCGCTCAAAATTCCAACCTAAATAGCGCCATGTTTTATCCTGAGCACCTAAATTAATCGCCATTTTAAAAGCATTTTCGGCTTCAACTAACATTCCTAATTCTGAAAAGCTCCATCCATAGCCATGCCATGCCTTCCAACTATTGGCATCCTGCTCTAGAGATTTTTTATAAAGATCAATGGCTTCTTTATGCTTATTATCCTTTGCCTTCTCCCATGCTAATTTTCTATTACTATTGGCTAGGGCTATTTTAAGCTTCATTTCTTGACTTGAGAAAGTACGAAACTCTTCGGTAATAATGGAGTTTTCATAGTGATAGCTGTCTCTTGGAGCATTCTTAGGGCGGAATTTAATAGCCTCATTAAGTAAAGTGGCTCCATCTGCTGCCACACTAATCGCTTTACCAAAGATATTGAAAATAGAACCTTTAGATTTAGCATAAAGAGAGTTTGAGATAACTAAAAAGAAACAAGTAACAATCAATAAATAGATTTTCATGATGCCCAGCCCTGAGATATTAATACCCATTATGGGTAAACAATTTACAGTTTAGTACATTTTATCCGCTCTGACTGCTTTTGTTTCCTAGCGCCCTATTTCATCATTCCAAAGCTGTTTATGTAATTGTACTTGGAAGCGCACATTAAGCTGATCAGCTAATATCCAGTCGGCTAAATCAACCGCTTCTATTTCTCCATAGCTTGGGGAAAAGAGAATCATAGACTTTTCTCCTAGCTGATAATGATCGATGATATCGCAACTCCAGTCATAATCTTCTCGGCTACAAATAACAAATTTAAGTTCATCTTGAAGAGGCTTAATTAGTGCTAGATTAGACCAAAGATTTTTATCAGCCTCTCCAGAATCAGGGGTTTTAATATCCATAATTACTGCAACTCTGGAATCAATGCCTTCTAAGCTATAAGCTCCACAAGTTTCTAATGAGGTTTTATAGCCTTTATCACAAAGTTGTTCTAATAGCGCCAAAACTTCGGATTGAATCAATGGCTCACCACCCGTTACACAAATATAATGGACATTATATTTTTCAACTTCAGCAAAAATAGCATCAAAGGATAGGCGATTACCTCCTGTGAATGCATATTCTGTATCACAATATTGACAACGTAAGGGACAGGCAGTGAGGCGAATAAAAACAGTCGGCAAGCCCACGGTGCCCGACTCACCCTGTAAAGAATAAAATATCTCAGTAATATTAAGTTCTGGCATGATGCGATATTCTCATTAACTAATAGCTTATTGTACAAGCTTCTTAAGCATGAATAATCAATTTTATAAATTAATTTTAAGTCACCAAGCAATGAGAATTTAATAACATCTCAAACA
>JAGLEV010000100.1 GCA_023144895.1 Thiotrichaceae bacterium | reverse complement strand
TGATCGGTTACCGTCACGGTAATGGCTTGATCTACTGTATTACCTGAGGTATCGGTTGCAGTGACTGTCACTTGATAGGTGTTATTTGTATTACTATCGGTAGGCACTTCAAAGTCTGGTGCTGTTATAAAGGTCAAAACTCCTGAGCTGGTATCAATGGCAAACTTTGCTTGATCTGTTCCCGCTGTTAGTGAATAGCTGACGGTGGTGTTATCGGTTGCTATGACAGTTCCAATCGCTGTTTGATTTTCAGTAGCAGTAAAGCTATCTGCGCTGGTGAAAATAGGGTTAGTATTATCAGGAGGCCTAGCGACAATAACCCACTCAGCTAGACTAGGAATAACACTCTCAATAGAAGGGAGCTCTGTTGCTAGTGTTGTATTAAGGTTATCAATAACCTCTTGTAAGAAACCGGTCTCTCCCGCTTTTTTTCGTATAGCTGCAAACTCTGCACTAGCAACACCATCAAATTGTCCATTATCAGAAAAGTCTGTAGTCATTTTATCAAGGGCTAGGCTTGGAGTAGAGTTACAACTAAAAGCTGAGGAAAACACCAATGCTATTGCATTATGCTCTTTATTATTTGAAATTAAATTTAATATATCAATATTGCTTGGTTTGATATTTATTGATAATAAGCTTTTTATTTCTTGCCGTGTTTGGTCGGTAGCAATACTAACGGTTTGACCTTGATCAACGAGTGTTTTTATCCTTATATACTCAAAATGAGTTATTAAGTTAATATTAGATAATGTTTCTGCATTTTCAATATTACTGAGTGCTTTTAATTCTAGTGTTTCTGTTGTCGTGACACCATTACATTCATTATAATATTGCCCCGTTACAGAAGCTTCAGTCATTCCAGTCCAGTTAACCCGAGTACTCCAATTTGCACCAGCATTTGTTCTTATTTCTACACTTAAACCTGTTTTCTCTAAAGTATTATTATCTAGTTGACTGAGTGTAATAACCGAATTTGGAGAAAATGTACCTTTTTGAGCCACCCCAGAAATAAATGATTCTACTGAGGTGATATTGTTTTGGGGTATATCCATATCATCATCAGGTGAGCAACCATAAAGAGTCAATAGAAAAGTAATGGTGAGTAGTAGTTTGACTGAGTTGAGCATTAGCTTACCTATTTTTTGTCATATGAGTAAGCACGATGATCTTATAAGAACAGAGAAAGTAATAACTACATCAACCAATACTTTCTCTAGGTATCGTCGCATAAATAACCTGTTTAAATATATGAAAATCAATATCTTCACATTCTGTGAAATCATTTATTTAATTGATTAGGCAATGACCTTTTATTGATTTTATTTATGCTAAAATAACACTTTATGATCTGTGAAAAAACTAACGAACTGCTTACAAAGAGAGCTAAGTATGAGGTGATTTTCTATAAATATAGATTAATATTCATCCTGCTTAGTGCAATTAATATACTATAGTGAGTTAAAATATACCAGTTTATTCAGTGGTTTTTAGTACTCAATAGAAATTTTTATTGACATAATAATGCTTTAAACCGTTTTATAAAAAAAGAGAAGTACTTTCAATTTATTGATATAATTGTATTTTATATTTTTATTCTGTATCGATATAAATACTTTTAAACAATATATGAATCATTGATATGATTAAATTATCAACAGTAAAATATTTTTTTTGGTAAAAGTATTGAATTATAATGAGTCAATACAAACCTCTTTCCACTAAATGAGTGTTTAGCTATATTTCTTAGCAACTTTAGCAAAAGGTTGTTTATACTCAGGGCCTTTTCCTAAAAAATAAAGAGATTCTTAAATGCTTTGTGCCATCGATGTCTTCTACCAAAACAATCCCGACTCTGAAAACGATCGTGCTCGTGCATCTGCTGTGCTTTTCAATCAATGGAACGATGCAGTAGCAGAAAAAGTGCTAACGATAGATATTGAAAAAGTTAAGCCTTATATCTCAGGTAAATTTTATCAACGAGAATTACCCTGTATTTTAGCTTTATTAGAAAATCTACCACAGCCTAGTTGTGTTATTGTCGATGGTTTTGTCTTTTTAGATCAAAATAAAATGGGTTTAGGGGCATATCTTTACCAAGCCTTAGAAGAGAAAATTCCCATTGTGGGTGTTGCTAAAAATCCTTACACCAATATTGCAGAAAATTGCGCTATTTATCGTGGGGAAAGTAAGAAACCGTTATATATTACCTCAGTGGGTATGGAACAGAGTGAAGCAAAGGCATGTGTTGCTAATATGCATGGGATGTTTCGCTTTCCAACGTTGTTAAAATCAGTAGATAGCCTTTGTCGAGGTTTATTATAATTCAGCACAGGTTCTTGCTAGATTTTAGCGGGAGGTTGATGGAGTGAGATTATTACTATTTAAGTACTAATGCTATTGATCTTTATGAAGAAATAGATTTCTCCTAAAATATCTTTTTCATCACAATAGCATCCTCTCTACCACTTTCACTGGGATAGTAGTTTTTACGAAGCCCTACACGTTGATAGCCATAATTAGAATACAGAGCGATAGCAATTTTATTACTGGGTCGCACTTCAAGAAAACACTGCTTTACCTTTTGAATAAGAGCCATTCTATGACTTTTTTCAACAAGTTGGCTTCCTAAGTGTTTGCCTTGATAATCTGGATGAACACAGAGATTGAGAATATGCATTTCTTCAACAGCAATAGCAATAATTAAATAGGCAACAACCTGTTGTGTCGCACTCTTTAATACATAACAATCATAATCTACCTTTAGGCAATCATGAAAAATACCTCGTGTCCAAGGGTGGGTATAAACCTGTTCCTCAATGAAAATAACATCATTGATATCTGCTGTTGACATTTCCGTAAAGCTGAGTTGATTGGATTGCTCAATCATTGATAGGATCAAGAAGAGTGGCGAGTCGCTTGAGGTCTTGCCATGCTTTTGCTTTATTTTTAGGTTGAAGAAGAAGGTTTCTAGGATGAAGAGTGGCAACTACTGGAATATTGGTACTTTCTTTATCCAATGTGAGTGAATGAACTTGCCCTCGTAGCTGTGTAATAGGAAGCTTCTGTTGCAACAAGGCTTGGCTAGCAATACGCCCCATCACAAGAATTGCTTGTGGTTTAATGAGTCTAATTTGTTGCTCTAAATAAGCGCGGCACTGTTGTTGTTCGATGGGTTCGGGTGATCTATTAACAGGAGTTCGACATTTAGTCGTTGCTGCGATATAAACGGCATTCCTTTCTAGACTTATTGCCTTGAGCATATTGTTAAGTAAAAAACCTGATTTGCCCATAAATAAATGACCTTTAATATCATCTTCTTCAGAAGGCATATCAGAGATAATCATACAACAAGCAGTCAAGTTGCCACTACCAAGAATAGCCTGTCGTCGTGAGTCATAAAGAGCACAATGTTGACAGCTTTGCACCATTGCACTTAAGTCTGACCAGTTCGTATGACTACAATTAACGGGAGTTGTTTTCACCCCTACTTTTACTTTCGGCTTGGGAGTTATCGATGGGGTGATGCTTGCATCATTGTCCATCGTCTGAATATGACGGGGTATCTGGGTATTAATATGTTTAAGGCTTTGTGTTGCTGTCTTGGAGCCTTCAATATCAATAGGTACTGGCTCAGCAATATCATCACTCCGATCAATCCATACAGGAATGCCAAGAGCCTTGAGATAGAGGTGACGATGATAGTCGCTGAGCGCAGCTTGCATAATTTAAACGCCGTGTTGAGGGTGAGCTTTAGCGGGTATGGCTAACTTATTCAGTGCATCAATATAAGCACGTGCAGAAGCAATCACGATATCAGTATGTGCTCCATAACCATAAATATTAGTATTATTTTTCTCTAATTGCACGGTAACTTCCCCTTGTGAATCCGTCCCACTGGTAATATTACTAACAGAATAAAGCTTAAGGTCTGTTTTGGATTGAATAATACTTTCAATCGCTTTAAATACCGCATCTACAGGACCTCCACCGATTGCAGTGCCACTATGTTCTTCATCATTAATACGCAACGTAACTTGGGCATTGGGTGTTTCACCTGTTTCTGAGCAGACATTAGAAAAAACAAGCTCATAAGTTTCTTCATTAACAACCGCTTGACCTTGTAAAGCAATTAATAAAATATCTTCATCAAAGATAGCATGTTTACGGTCAGCAAGATTTTTAAACTTCTGAAAGGCTTGGTTAAGTTCATGCACTGAAGTAAATTCATGACCTAACTCTGATAGGCGAGTACTAAACGCATTACGCCCTGAAAGTTTTCCTAAGACAATTTGGTTATCAGACCAACCCACATCTTGTGCTCGCATAATCTCGTAGGTTTCACGATTTTTTAATACACCATCTTGATGAATTCCAGACTCATGAGCAAAGGCATTTTTACCAACAATTGCCTTATTGGGCTGTACTGGAAAACCAGTAATGCGTGAAACTAAACGTGATGCAGGAACAATCTGTGAGCTATCAATACGACTATCGCAAGGAAAAATATCTTGCCTAGTACGTACTGCCATAACAATCTCTTCAAGAGAGGCGTTACCTGCACGTTCACCTAAGCCATTAACTGTGCATTCAATCTGTCGTGCTCCATTAAGAAAGGCAGATAATGAATTACCGACTGCAAGCCCCAAATCATTATGACAATGCACTGAAAATATGGCTTTATCTGAGTTAGGTACAGATTCAATAAGGTTTTTAATAATCATTCCAAACTCATGAGGGACAGTGTAACCCACGGTGTCAGGAATATTAATAGTAGAAGCCCCTGCTTTAATCGCTGCTTCAACGATACGTTTTAAAAAATCAGGCTGTGAGCGCCCAGCATCTTCAGCAGAAAACTCTACATCATCCGTATATTGACGAGCTTTTTTTATTGCTTTAACCGCATACTCAACGACTTGATCTGGTGACATATTAAGTTTCTCCCGCATATGAATAGGGGAGGTTGCAATAAAGGTATGAATTCGAGGTGAAACTGCATTCTTTAGTGCGGCACCAGCGGCTTCAATATCCTTATCAAGCGCACGAGATAAGCCGCAAACCGTGGCATCTTTTATTGTATCAGCGACAGCTTTAACAGCATCAAAATCCCCAGAGCTAGCAATAGGGAAGCCAGCCTCAATAACATCAACACGTAATAACTCCAGTACTTTAGCAATCCGTACTTTTTCTTCGAGCGTCATTGATGCCCCTGGGCTTTGCTCTCCATCACGTAAGGTTGTATCAAAAATTATTAAAGACGGCTTAGTCATTGTCGTTATGCTCCATTTGTTATAGGCGGAATTGTACTGCATTCCTAATTTATTGTGTGGTTTGATTTTAAGACGGTGAAGAGATCACCTAAGTTAGATTAAAGTGCCCAAAGGGGCAGGAGCCAACTTGAAAAATAGTGACGCAAAGCATTGGCAGAGAGAGCCAGAGAAGTTGCTTTGATTGTGAATAGTATTGTAGACATGAGTTAATAGTACCGACTTGGAAGGATTGGGTCAAGATAGAAAATATAAATTATTTAATGGTATTGTTTGTTTTTTTTAATTAGATCATTATCTAATTGCTATTATTTATTTCATTGAGTTTAAATTAAAATATATTCTGATTTTTTTTTGTTAAAACTCATAGAGAAAAGTGGTGTTGTTTTCCACTAATTGTAAGTGAATTGCTTATATAATACACCCGATGTAATTTTATTTATTATATTGAACCTTTTTTGTGTTTTTTGACGCATATCTAAGTAAGTCTGCTATATATTACTAATGGCAGTAACAATAAAATAATAAATTATAATAAAGGAGATGGATATGTTTTCCATAAAAATAAAAAAAAGTGTTGTGTTGTTTAATGTTGTATCAATATGTGTTATTAGTGGAATTGGAGCGATTTCAATCACACCCAATACTGCTGATGCTAGAATGATGGGCCCACGTATAGATCGAGTTCCTAGTGCTTTAAGAAAAACGGTAAAGCCTTTTAGACCGATACGATGTGCTAAAGGAATGCATCCTTTTAGTCGCTGGATAATATCACCGCCTAATGGTCTGCAACGAAATGCTGCGGATATTCCTAATTATCTAGGGGGACCTAGAGGTTTTGGTCAATCAACGGGTATTAATAAATGGTTTACACAAACCTATTACACACGTAAATTTTTGAGTAAGTGTTGTCGAATAAATCGAGCTAGAGTGTATGTGCGAGGAAGCCATAATACCTCTCCTCCCATTGGTCCTTTAACAGGGAATATTCCTAACAATGATGTTTTTGCTGAGTTTCAAAATGGTGTCATTCTTAGTATGCCGTCGGCAGGTTCATTTCCTGCAGCACCTAATAGTACTTGGAGATCGTACCCAGTGAATGCTAATAATGCGATGACGGGTGGAAAGTTAAGCTTTGCGATAGGTGATGATACTAATGTGTTGCAAACCGCATTAAATGTTCAAGGCTGTTGTTTAAATCCTGTTAGAGAGCCAAGAGTCACTCGTCCATATGATAGAAAAGCAAAAGCACTGATGAAAATGATAAAAATGGATAAAGCGAGAAAGCCTAGAGGTAATAAAGAACTTCTAAAACAACAAAGACAACAACGATAATAGTATCTTTTCGCTCGCTTAAATATATAGGTTAGGCTTCAGCTTAACCTATATGACTAACATTGCTCCCAAGGCAGTCCCGCCCAGCGCCAACCATTAATATCCCCACGATGATTTTCATCATCACGATCACCTTCAAAGCCATCATTAATATGATAGATGTGACTTAAACCTGCTTCAATTAACTGTTTCCCCGCTTTTTCCGAGCGATTACCACTACGACAGATAAGTACAATAGGGCTGTTCTTTACTTGTTGCTGACTCACTTCTTTTACAAAATTAGGATTAATATCCCAGTCAGGGTCGTCCATCCATGCAAGGTGAATAGCTGTCGTTGGATGTCCAATGAAAAGGAACTCCATTGAGGAGCGTATATCAACAAGCCTTGCATCAGGATTTTCTGTTAGGAAGGTAAAGGCTTGTTTTGCTGTTAATTCTATTAGATGGCTCATAATATACTCTACACAGTGTTGATCATTGGTTCTTTTCATAAAAGCATAGCATATTAAGCTTGAACCTTAGCCCTGAGTGGCTTTCTAATGGGCTATAGATTGCCTCATGATACAGTTATTTGGGTTGTGTCTGTTTTTGACACTAGTATTAGTCATTATTTATTCGTATTATGAGTCTATTAATAGGTTGGTACTGTTTTATTGATTTCGACCAGCTCTAAATAAGGAAAAAGAATGAACCAAGATGAAATGAAAAAAGCAGCAGCTGAAGCGGCGATTGAATATGTGGAGTCTGGCATGATTGTCGGCATTGGTACAGGGTCAACAGCCAATCACTTTATTGATTGCTTGGCTAAAATTAAAGGTAAAATCGATGGTGCTGTTGCGAGTTCGATAGCCAGTGAAGAGCGCCTAAAAAGCCATGGTATTCCAGTCCTTGATTTTAATAATGTCGGTCAACTCTCGTTATATGTTGATGGTGCGGATGAATCAAATCGACAACTTCATTTAATTAAAGGCGGTGGTGGTGCATTAACACGTGAAAAGATCGTCGCAGGGGGCAGTGATAAATTTGTTTGTATTGCGGATGATACCAAATTAGTTGATGTCTTGGGTCAGTTTCCATTGCCTATTGAAGTGATCCCAATGGCACAGAGTATGGTTGCTCGTGAGATTGTAAAATTAGGTGGCACACCAGAGTTGCGCAAAGGTTTTCTTACTGATAATGGTAATGTCATCCTTGATGTTCGCAACCTTGAAATTTTGAACGCCGTTGAAACAGAAACACAAATCAATCAGCTTGCAGGCGTTGTGACTGTTGGAATTTTTGCTCACCGTCCAGCAGATGTATTGATTCTTGGTAGTCCACAAGGTGTTAAAGTACTAAATTAAGCTATTTGATCATAGTAACATTGATACAGGCGAAAAAACTATTGGAATCCATTGTGGCTTTCTGCTAATATTCGTCCTCTTTTTATTTTATACATTGAATTTTAAGGATCTTCCCATGAAGGCTGATATCCATCCAAATTACAGAGATGTCGTTTTTCAAGACTTGAATGCTGACTTTGCAATCTTGACTCGCTCAACGATTAATACGAAGGAAACTATTGAGTGGGAAGATGGCAAAGAATACCCACTGGTTAAAGTGGAGACTTCAAGTCACTCTCACCCATTCTATACTGGTAAGCAAAACATTAATCAGGCTGCGGGTCAGGTTGATAAGTTCAACCAACGTTACGGTAGAAAGTGATAGCAATAGACTTTGTTTAAAAAGGTGCTCCTTAGGGAGCACCTTTTTTTTGCTTAAATTTTATTGCTAGCCGTACATTAAACGATGGATACACTTCAAGTCCCTTTCTATAGGGATTTTTTATTCTGTACAAATATTCACCAACTGACTGGTATTATTCAAAAATAATGACCTATCAAAGCTTAAAGCGTGACAGACTATAAATTACAGGTATATTATATGGCGGTTAATCTTATCCCTAAATGGTTCTATTCGAGCCTTGTATCCCAGCTTACGTTTGGAGTGAATATGAATATGCAACGATGGTTCAGTGTCATAACACTGGCTTTATTATTTTCTTTTGTTACAGGTTGCTCAGTGAATCCTGTGAGTGGTAAGAAAGAATTTGTCATGATGTCAGAGCGGCAAGAAGTCTCTCTTGGTGCAGGTTTACATAAACAAATTATTACTAAGTATAAACCTTATAACAACGCATCCTTGCAAGCCTATGTGAACCAAATTGGGCAGATGTTAGCGAGTAAAAGCCATCGTAATAATATTAAATATAGTTTCTTAGTGGTCGATGATCCCAGTATCAATGCCTTTGCTTTACCTGGGGGATATATTTATATTACCCGTGGTCTAATGGCTTATCTTAACTCTGAAGCTGAGTTAGCGGGTGTGTTAGCTCATGAAATTGGTCACGTCACTGCTCGTCATGGTGCACGCCAACAGACTCGTGATACTTTAACCAATGTACTAGCCTCTGTTGTGGCAAATAAATATGGTAATGCTAAAGCGATTAATTCAATTGCTACTGCGACGACCCGTGGTTATGGTCGTAGTCATGAGTTAGAAGCAGATCGCTTGGGTGCAGAGTATTTGGCACGCTCAGGTTATGATCCTAAAAATATGATTCGAGTGATTGAAGTATTAAAAGCTCAAGAGCAATTTAGTGCCTTAATAGCGCGTAGTGAAGGTCGTCAGCCACCCAGTTACCATGGCTTATTCTCGACACATCCTAGTAATGACCAGCGTTTGCACCAAGTCGTTGGAGCTGCAAATGCTAAGCGTCAAGGCAGCCGTCCTAATAATGAGAGTGGTTACTTACGTCGTTTATCAGGTCTAAAGTACAATAAAACACGTAAGCAAATCGGACAGATTAAGCTTGTTACAGCACGTAACGGTGATAGTTATGCCTCACTGGCAAGAAATTCAGGTATTGCTAAACTCGCAGAGCAAAAATTACGTTTATTAAATGGTGATTTTCCTAAAGGTGAGCCACGCGCTGGTCGCTTAATTAAGGTTGTACAATAATTTAGCTACACCTTAAATCTGAGTTACTTTGATTTTTTGTTGAAGTAACTCAGGTAAATCAATACATGCACAATACAGACCGCTTTTTTTAGGGTATTCTCAAGCACATTTCCGTGTATTTCCCTAAAGATTTAAGTAAAAACCTATGACTTATACATATAAAGAAGCTGCTCTTAAATATCATGCTGAGCCACGTCCTGGCAAAATAGCCACAGCCATCACTAAACCCACAGAGACACAAGAGGATCTTTCACTCGCCTATACTCCGGGTGTTGCAGAGCCTGTGATGAAGATCCATGAGGATCCTGCAAATGCTTATATTTACACAGCAAAAAGTAATTTAGTCGGTGTGATTACTGATGGAAGCGCAGTATTAGGTTTGGGTAATGTTGGTGCTTTAGCGGGCAAGCCAGTGATGGAAGGCAAGGCGGTTCTCTTTAAGAAATTTGCTGATATTGATGTCTTTGATATTGAAGTAGAGAGTCATTCTATTGATGAATTTATTGAAGTGGTTGAGCGTATTGCCTGTACTTTTGGTGGTATCAATCTCGAAGATATTGCTGCACCTGCTTGTTTTGAGATAGAGCGTCGCTTACAAGAGAAGTTAGATATTCCTGTTTTTCATGATGACCAACACGGTACTGCGATTATTATTGCTGCTGGTTTGATTAATGCCTTAAAAATTCAAGGTAAAGAGTTAGAGACAGCAAAAATTACTTGTCTGGGTGCAGGGGCGGCAGGTATTGCTTCAATGAACTTATTAATTGCTCTTGGTGCACAGCGTGATAATATTTATATGATTGATCGTCAAGGTATTATTCATGATGGTCGTGAAGGCTTAAATGAATATAAACAGGCTTTTGCTTTGCATACTGATAAACGTACATTGGATGATGCCTGTGATGGTTCTGATGTCTTTATTGGTGTGTCTGGACCTGACTTACTGAGTGAAGCTTCATTAATGAAAATGGCAGAAAATCCTATTGTTTTTGCATTGTCGAATCCTGATCCAGAAATAGCACCAGATTTAGCAAAAAAAGCCCGCCCTGATTTAATTATGGCAACAGGACGGAGTGATTTTCCTAATCAGGTTAATAATGTATTAGGCTTTCCGTTTATTTTTCGTGGGGCCTTAGATGTACATGCAACAACCATTAATCAAGCGATGCAAATAGCGGCTGTTGAGGCTTTAGTGGCGTTGACATTAGAGCCAGTACCTCAAGAGGTATTAAAGGCATATAAGCTGGATGAGCTAAGTTTTGGTAAAAATTATATTATTCCTAAACCCTTAGATCCACGCTTAAAAGATTGTATTCCTCAAGCTATCTCTAAAGCGGCAATAGAGTCTAATGTTGCAAGAAAACCACTTATTTAGTTTCGTTTAAATCTCACCATTTTGTATAGGTTGGAGTGTCATCCAGCCTATACGTTGTTTTGTTAACATACGTTAATATATAAGTATATTCTAATGGCATTGATCTATATCAATAAGCTTGCCAGCCGTTGTCTTTTCACATAATATAATCCTACCGTTGTGAATCAACCACTTCCTTTTTTGTCAATATAAGGCTCTTACCACCTTAAATGTGCGTGGATTCATGCGTTTATGCGCAAGATATTACGGTATCTACTTTGCGTTTAAATAAGAAAATATAATTAATGTAACTATTGGAGAGTGGACATGCGAAAAAACATTCGCTTGATAACCGGTGCAGCAAGCGCTTTAGCCATCGCTGGTGCTGTAGCCTTTTTTTCAAATATTGCCATTGCGGAGGGCGATAAAAAAGCTGCTTCGGATGAGCATAAAGAAGGGAAAGCGCTGGCTTTTGATCGTAAAAAAGGCAACTGTTTGGCATGCCATATCATTAAAGGTGGTGAAATGGCAGGAAATATTGCCCCTCCTTTGATGATGATGAAAGCACGTTTCCCAAAGAAGAAAGATATGAAAGCAAAAATTGTTGATCCTCGTATCACTAAGCCTAATACGATAATGCCTCCATTTGGTGCTCATTCAGTGATGAGTGATAGTGAAATAGACAAGGTTGTTGATTTTATTTACTCACTATAAGAGTTGATTGATCAGGCAAGCTGTCACTATTTGCCATTCCTCTAGAATGAAGTTGGTTAGGAGAAATTGAATGAATAAAGTAACAAAAATAATAGCGACCTCTGTCGTGTTCGGTCTATTACCGTTCGCTACAGTGCAAGCATCACCCGATGAGGATCTTAAAGCTTTGCAGGGCTTTTTTGAAAAAAAATTCCCTGATGTGAAAGACGGTGATTTTATTAATGGTGTTTATGCCATTGATGAAAAATCAAGAGAGCAATGGGAGGAGATGGAAGAAATGCCTCCTTATGAGCTTGCGGTTGATGAGGGTAAGGAGTTGTGGGCAAAGAAATTTGGCAATGGTAAAACGTATGCTGATTGCTTTAAACAAGACTTAGCAGATATTCGTGTTGCCTACCCTTATCATGATGAAGATAAAGATGACATTATGACGTTAGAAGGTGCAATTAATAGCTGTCGTAAAGATAATGACGAGAAGCCTCTGAAGTGGAAAAAAGGTAAGCTTGCTAAACTTTCGGCTTATATTGCCTTTGAAGGTCGTGGTAAGAAAATCGATGTCAAAGTAGAGACTGATAAAGCAAAAGCTTGGTATGAAGAAGGTAAAACTTTCTTCTATGCAAAGCGTGGTCAATTAAACATGGCGTGTGCTGACTGTCATGTGTACTACTCTGGTAATATGATTCGTGGTGATCTTTTAAGTCCGACGCTAGGTCATACATCACACTTTCCCGTTTATCGTTCAAAGTGGGGAAGCTTAGGAACGCTACATAGACGTTATGGCGGTTGTAACAAGCAAGTACGTGCTAAGCCATTTAAAGCACAAAGCCGTCAATATAAGGCGTTGGAATACTTTGAAGCTTATATGAGTAATGGTCTTGAGTTAAATGGACCCGGTTCACGTAAGTAATCAAATTCATTTGATACGATAATAAAAAGCCCAGAGTGATCTGGGCTTTTTTGTGCCTGCTTTATTTAGTGACTATTTTATAGGTCTAGTTTTTGTGTCAAAAAAGCTCACCTTATTCGAGTCATGAATTAAGCCGTTTCCTCTTTTATTAAGAAGCTGTTTATGGTCTATGACAGTATTAATTTCATTCATAGTGTCAATTAAAGTAGGAGATAATTGCCCCACTGTATTGATGAAAATCTCCTGTATTGTCTAATATATCTTCAAATTTAAATTTCATACCTTTTGATTTTATTTTTACTTTTTAGTCATTTTTATTCTTTATCGCTGAGTTTTAATTTGTTAATTGACCACTCTAAATTGACAAAACCTATAGGCTTAGACTATAAGATATACATATTATATAGTTAGCAGTCTGCTTATATGTCAGTATGGCTATTTTAATACTAGATTAAGATTAAATTCCCCTGTGCCTAATTTCTCTGCAAATGACATAAGTCGACTAAAGTATACCTAGTTTCTTTTTTATTATAAAATTTTTTAATAACGAGCTTATTATTAATTGAAATAAATACTTTATAAAAAATATAAAAAGTATCAAGTCTGAAACAAATTTAGGCTTATACCTAAATTTAGTGAATTAAATACTCAATAGGAGATGTGTATGAAAGACATGCAGTCCGTCGATGTTTTAGAGCCTTATACAGAGAGACAGATTCAGTATCATGATGGGAGCGAGCGAGCGCTTTTGTTAAAAGATGAAGAAGTGCCATTTCCAGAAGGGAAACTTATTGTTTCTCGTACTAATCTAGAGGGGATGATTACTCATGGAAATTATTCATTTGTAGAGATGTCAGGTTATGAAGAAGAAGAGTTAATGGGCATGCCTCATTGTGTCTTACGTCATCCTGATATGCCTTCTGCTGCATTCAAAGATTTATGGAGCACTTTACAACGTCAAGAAAAATGGCATGGCTATGTAAAGAATTTGCGTAAAGATGGTCGATATTATTGGGTTTATGCCACGGTGATTCCCAATATTCGCCATAATGAAACGGTCAGTTATACCTCAGTACGTCGTAAACCTTCTCGCAGTAAAATTGATGAATGTATCCAGCTTTACGCACAAATGATTCAAGAGGAGAACCAAACATGAAGTACACAATGACCGTTAGCCCTGATTTTCCCTTAGACCATATTGCAGGTTGGTATATCTTTAATACTTGGCTTCAAGTAAAGCTAGGTATCAATATTCACCTTGAACTTTATGATAATTTTGACCTTCAGCGTGAAGCGATTGAGCGAGGGGAAATTGATATTATTTATGCGAATCCTTTTGATGCTTCGATGTTGATTCGTGAAAAAGGTTTTACTGCCATCGTGAAGCCACATGCTAGAGCAGATGAAGTCGTTATTGCTGCCGCTATTGATTCATCGATAGAAGCGATTGAAGACCTAAATCCAGAAACACGTCTTGCTAAAACAAATGATCCTGATGTCAATATGATTGGGATGATTATGTTAGAGCCTGCTAATTTAAATGCGAAAAATATCATAGAAGAGCAAGTAGATACACATATCTTAATTGCTAAACGGATTTTCTCTGGTCATGCTGATATTGGTTTTTTCTTAAAGGATTCTTATGATAGTTTGTCTCAATTTGTACGTAGTCAGCTACAAGTATTAGTGAGTAGTCAGATTGATGATATTACCCATACTTTACTCATTGGTCCTAATGCTAAGGATCTACAGGAAGAGATTCAAAGTATTCTACTGAATATGCAAGACTTAGAAAAAGGGCAGGGTGTACTGGATAGCATGGGGATTAAATCATGGGATATTCAGACACAAGAAGATGCTGAATTTATGATAGATTTGATGGATACGTTAGTTGATTAATGTTTTTTACGGGTATAAAACAGCATGTTTAGTTGATGTTGATATTATTGGATCTTGATTAAAGTAGAATCCCTTAGAAATAAGCATGATTTGTGAGGGATCTGATTGATGTATGCTATAACTCTAGTCTATTTATTAGCTTGGGTTTCTCTGTGGCATCATCACTTAAAATAAAGATTCATAATGCTATTTCTGCTATTCCTTATACATCATGGAATAGTCTATTACACGATAATACTCCCTTTATTCAGCACGAGTTTCTGCAAGCACTGGAAGATAATGGCTGTGTTGGTGAGTCTTTTGGCTGGTTACCACAGCATATTGCTATTTATGAGGGTGGTGAGTTAGTTGCAGCCTTGCCTTTATATGAAAAGCATAACTCCTATGGGGAGTTTGTCTTTGATCATGCATGGGCTGATGCGTGGTATCGGGCGGGTTTAAATTACTTTCCTAAGCTAGTGAGTGCAATTCCTTATACACCGGCTCAGGGACAACGCCTATTATGTGATAAGGATAAGCTAGAGACCTATGCGCCTTTATTGCTAAAAACAACACAGGAGCTAGCGAAGAGTCATGATCACAGTGGTTGCCACTTTCTCTTTTCTGCGGATAAAGAACAGCAGTGGCTGAGTCATCAAAAGCTCTTTGTGCGTAATGATTGTCAGTTTCATTGGCATAATCAGAATTATAAAACCTTCGATGATTTTCTTGCCCAATTAACGGCAAAGAAGCGTAAAAATATTCGCCAAGAACGTCAACGAGTACAAAAGCAGGGGGTTAATTTTCGTATTCTTGATGGGCATACTGCTAGTGAACAAGATTGGCAGGATATGGATCGATTTTATCGCCATACTTTTCAAGGTAAATCAGGTACGCCAACGCTTAATCTTGGTTTTTTGATGCAAATAGCAGAGACTTTACCAGATTCTATTGTATTGGTCTTAGCTGATAAAGGTGGACATTGTATTGCAGGCTCGATGATGTTTCGTAGTGATACAACACTGTATGGACGTTTTTGGGGCTGTGATGAGTCAGTGGATAAATTGCACTTTGAAGCATGTTATTATCAAGGTATTCAATATTGTATTGATCATGGCTTGGCATTGTTTGAACCAGGAGCAGGTGGTGAGCATAAAATAGCCCGTGGCTTTGTGCCTACTCTCACACAATCAAGTCACTACCTTATTGACAATCCTTTTAGTCAAAGTATTGAGCATTATATAGAGCATGAGAGGGATGTTGTGGAGGGCTATATTATAAAGTGTTTACAGCATTCCCCGTATAAAGTTAGTTAATTTCTACCCCTAGCCAGATAGTATTCGCTTGACTTAGTTTGATGTTATCAACGCCCAGCATTACAGCCATTTTTTTACCTTGGTATTTTAATGATAAGGTTTTAAGTTGGGGGTAATAGGATGCGGCAATGCTTGAGTTTCCAATCTTAGTTTTCCCTCCAAATCCAGCATAGATAGTATTGCCAAAAAATTTGGCATCAGCGAGTAGTGTTTGCTTGGAATGATTTAAACTATAGTGTAATTGTGCATGACCAGAGTGACCGATGTCTTGCTTAAAGCTATTGAGATAGTCTTCTTTGCCTGATAGGTTGGGCTGTATTTTAACAAATCCATCACTACCCACTGTTTTTATATTCGATGTGAGTACTGCCTTTGTGCGAGGTACATCATCCCAGTAAATGGCACTTAGAATATCTTTAGCATCTAAAGATAACCCTATTCTTTTTGTTGCTTGCCATTTTAATTGTAAATCAAGCGAGTAGCCTTGTCCTTTGGGTGCATTAACATTCGGACGATCAAGTAAAACATCTTCATTATATAAATAATCAACATCAACCTGATAGTTATAATCATTACTTGATAGAGGTGTTATAAGTCCCATCATGCCTCCACTCATTAAGTTAGAGGTTTTAAATAAACTGGCTCCTACTTGAAGTGATAAGTTATTAGTGGGTTGAAAATAATAACTTCCCCTTAAACCCTTTGCAGTGAAGCGTTGAGTTTGTAGTTCTATAGCATAATTTTTTCCTGTTGTTAAATTATGTGTATTCTCTAATATATTATAAAATCCAGCGGTTTCTTTATTAAAATCATATTGCTGTCTTTGTCGATAGAGTGTGGAAAGCCCCCAGTTGCCTTTTTTTACCCCTGCTTCAATCCATAGATCAGCAAATTGCTGTTGACCACCACGATAATTACCATCTTTCCAAGCATTGCTGATAGAGCTTAGTAATACAGGTTCACTAAACAAAGTGGTTTCAAATCGCGCAAAGGGTGTTAATTTTTCTGTGGGCTGTGCTTGTAAGCTAATTGGTAGTAATAGAAGTAGGAGGTAATAAGGTTTATATAACAACATAAAAATACCATGTAAAAAAGGGTGGCAATATTGCCACCCCTAGGGATATGTACGAAATAACCTTCCAAATGCTAACTTTGGAAAGTTATAAGCTATATGTTTATATTAATTATTAGAATTAATTTCCTCAGCTAATAAGTTTTTTAATCCAGCAGTACTAAATAAAGATTCAAAAGTACCATCATTGTAACGAATAATCATAACATTGTTGGAGTCAGAGATCGTTGCGACTTCTTTTTCATCAACTGTCACATTACCACCGTCTCTAGTAACGATCATCTTTGTGCCATTGGCTGTGCCTGTAGTCAGTGTCGTATTAGAAACATCAATATCTAGAATACTACCATCATAAGCTAGCTTAACGGATACATTTCCAGCTTCATATCCCGTACGGTTTACTGTCATTGCTACTGTTGCAGGTTCTTGACCTTTAAGTGACATATTACCACTCAAAAGTAGAGAGCCTTTAATAAAGGATTCTGCAGTTTCTTTACTATCGACTCGGAAAGATGCT
>JAGLEV010000010.1 GCA_023144895.1 Thiotrichaceae bacterium | reverse complement strand
ATATAATAATATAATAATTACTAGAACTGAAAACTATGTCACATTTCAATACAAGCTGTGAATTCAAGCAAGGATTACTTGCAGGAGCCGATATGGAACAGGCTTCCCGTACACTTAAATCTATTGCTCATCCTTTGCGTCTCCAGATACTGTGTCGTCTTGGAAATGAAGAGATGAGCGTACAAGATATTGTTGGCTCTGTTGGAACCTCTCAGAGTAATATTTCCCAACACTTGGCAGTTATGAGAGATAAAGGTGCCTTGTCATGCCGTAAAGAAGCGAATAAAGTCTTCTATAGAATAACAAGCTCAGCAGTATTACGAATGGTCAGCACTAGCTACGCATCCCAATAAAGAAGATAAAAAACCTCCTGATAATTCTTAAAATTTCATACTAATCCAGCCGTTCCCATTATCTCTATGCCTTCTTTTAAAAGAATGGCATACAATCAATTTCCAGCTAAATTTTAATGGAACTGATAGCTATCATCGATTATAAAACGACTCCCTCAATAGAACAACAATATAACTTACTAATTTATAAGATAATAATAATCTATATGCAGAAACTCTAATAAAGTACTTGCTATATTAGAATATCTGTATATACTTATCCCCATCGAAGCAATGCTTCAAACAAATTTAAATTTATCTAGGAGTTATCTCATGAAATTATCAACAGCACTACTTATTAGCATTTTAGCATTATCAACAACAACTGCTTCTGCTTCTTCAGACTGGTTCGATGGAATGCAAGATGGTGCAGGAAATGGCAACGCTGCTGGAAAAACTTCAGCTTGGACTAAAAACAATGGTAATGGCGCAGGCAATGGTGCTGGAAAAATGAATAGCTGGGGAAAAGCTAAAGGCGATGCAGACGGTGAAGTTGATTTTGCCATTACTTTCAAAGGAAAAGGTCGCACAAATATGGATACAGCAATGTCTGCTGATGCTAAAGGTGAAGGTGCTGGAAACACTTTAGCTAACTGGGCGGGTGCTGGAAATGGTGACGCTAAGTCAGCGGCTCAAGTCGATGGTAAAAATACATCTAAAGCTGTTGGTGAGTTACCTGGATCTTAATAAGCTCTAGATTGACAGATTGATTAAAAAGCCTGCTTTATGCAGGCTTTTTTGTGTCTGGAGAATATGGGTACAAGTTGCTACACTCTCATTTTTTCCTTACACACACATCAACCATGTCTGTCTACACTACTGTCACCCAGCAACAACTCACTACCTTCCTACAATCCTATAATATAGGGGAATTAATCCAATTTAGTGGTATCTCTGCAGGTATGGAAAACACCAACTATAGCGTTACAACCAGTCAAGGTGAGTTCATTTTGACACTATACGAACATTATCAACCCCATGAGCTAGATTATTTTTTCAAGCTAATGGTGCACCTCAGCTCACAGAAGATAAAAACACTATCCCCTATTTATAATAAAGCAGGTATTATTTTAGGTGAGCTATCAAATAAGCCTGCCGCTCTTATTCACAAGATTACTGGCACAGCACTAAACCCTGAAAAGGTAACAATAGCGCACTGTCAAATTATGGGTAAAGCATTAGCACAATTCCATATTGCTGGACTTTCCTTTGAACACACTCGACCTCATCAACGAGAAAAAGAATTCTCACCTGAATTGACCCAAAAACTAAGCCCTCATCTGTCTCATGAGGAACGGCAATTACTCAATGAGGAGCTTTCACTTTATCAGGCAATCTCATGGGAAAAACTCCCTATGGGTGTCATTCATTCTGATTTATTTTGTGATAATACAATATTTTACGAAAAACAGAACTCACCCGTATTAATGGGGATTATTGACCTCTATCTTAGTGCTTATGATGCACTTATTTATGATTTAGCGATTGTTGTTAATGATTGGTGTTGTGATGCAGAAGGTACATTAGATAAAACACGCTGGATTCCTTTACTATCAGCTTACCATGCTATTCGCCCCCTAACTGATGCTGAAAAAAGTGAATGGATTGCCATGTTGCGCATCACTAACTTACGCTTTTGGCTCTCTCGTTTAGACAATAAATATTTTCCACCCAGTGGTGATCTAGTGAAACAAAAAGATCCTAATGAGTTAATGAATAAAATTATTGCTTGTCAGCGTGATTCAACCACTATTATTCAGCAACTTAATCAATTATTAGCAGTTCCTACCCATACTGTAGACCGTATGACATAAGACTATAAAAAAGAGTCAATACCAAAATAATGATCGAGACCATCAATAGTTTCTGGATTATTTCTAGTGACATGCTTATTATTTAGAGGTGACCTTCTTAAAAAACTAAACCATCACCTGTACTGGATTTATAATAACAATGAAAAATAACCTGATTGATACCCTAATTACTCCTAAAGAACATCTTGCCGTCCTTTCTAAGCTAGAAGTGGAACGTTTACTTGATCGTAGCCAAGGAGGCTTGCATAGTATTTTTCGTAACTGTGCCTTAGCCGTCATGACGCATGGTAATTACACTGATAATGCTCGTGAGTTATTAGATCGCAATCAAGCCTTTGATATTTATATTATTCCACAAGCTCGTGGGATTAAGTTAAAGGTTAAAAATGCTCCTGCCAGTGCCTTTGTTGATGGCAAAATTATTCAAGGCATTAATGAGCATTTATTCTCAGTACTTCGCGATATTATCTTTGCAAGTGATACCATTCTTGATAATCCTAAATTTAATCTAGAAAGCACAACAGGGATTACTAATGCCGTCTTCCATGTATTGCGGAATGCCCATGCTTTGCGCCCGACAAGTCCACCGAATATGATTGTATGCTGGGGTGGGCATTCTATTAAACCCATTGAGTACGCTTATACTAAAGAGGTCGGTTATCAACTGGGGTTAAGAGAGCTAAATATCTGTACTGGCTGTGGGCCAGGTGCAATGAAAGGTCCAATGAAAGGAGCGCAAACAGGGCATGCTAAACAGCGTTATGAAAAGGGGCAATACTTAGGCATCACTGAGCCCGGTATTATTGCCGCTGAATCACCGAATCCTATTGTTAATGATTTAGTCATTCTGCCAGATATTGAAAAACGTCTTGAAGCTTTTATTCGTATTGGGCATGGCTTTATTGTTTTTCCTGGAGGTGTCGGTACAACAGAAGAAATTCTTTATATTTTAGGTATTTTATTACACCCTAAAAATGCCTTTATGCCCTTCCCTTTGCTCTTTACCGCGGCGGAAGAATCACGTGAATATTTTTCTCAGATTGATGCCTTTATTGGTGAAACACTCGGTGAAGAAGCACAAAAGCGTTATGAAATCATTATTGGTGATCCTGAACAAGTCGCACAAAAAATGGCAAAAGGCATGAAAAAAGTAAAAACTTTCCGTAAAGAGTACCATGATGCTTATTATTATAATTGGCTACTGACCATTGCTCCTGAATTCCAACAGCCTTTTATACCCACCCATGAAAACATGGCTAACTTACAGCTTGATCAAAACCAGCCAAGTCATAAACTAGCAGCCAATTTACGTTGTGCATTTTCTGGCATTGTTTCAGGTAATGTGAAAGAGGATGGCATTCAAGCCATTGAGGAGCATGGTTTATTTGAACTCAGTGGTGACCCCAAAATTATGCAACGTATGGATGCCTTACTAAAATCCTTTATTCATCAAGGACGAATGAAGCTTCCAGGGACAACTTATACACCCTGTTATAAAATTATTAATGCTAAATAATGACTTCTGAATTTGACATTATTAGCCAGTATTTTAGCTGGAATCATAAAGCAAACAGCATTCACACAGCCGTGGGAGATGATGGTGCTATCCTTATTCCGCCCGTGGGTAAGCAGTTAGTTGTGACCACTGACACACTCATTAGTGATGTTCATTTTCCTGATAACACACCTGCTGATGCGATTGCACATAAAGCCTTGGCGGTAAACCTTAGTGATCTAGCAGCAATGGGAGCAGAACCAGAGTGGTTTACTTTGGCTCTCACCTTGCCTAATACCGACCCTCAATGGCTTGAGGCATTTTCTCAAAGCTTAAAGAAGATAGCAAGTCAGTATAGTATTGCTTTAATTGGTGGTGATACAACGTCTGGTAGCACTTTAAGTATTACCATTACTGCGATGGGTTTTGCCGAGCCTCACCACTTATTATTACGCTCTACCGCTCAATCAGGTGACCTAATTTATGTTAGTGGACTCTTAGGTGATGCGGCAGCTGGGTTGGCAATGGTACAGCAACGCTTCTCAGGTCAAGACAATCAGCACTGTATCGAGCAACTCAATAAACCAACACCACAACTCACAATAGCGCATCATTTACGAGGAATTGCCAGTAGTTGCATTGATGTTTCTGATGGTTTTTTAGCAGATCTTAATCATATTCTAAAAGCATCACAATTAGGTGCAAGGATTCATCTCGATCAAATCCCACTCTCTAGCACACTACAAAATATTGATCACCAAGAAGCTTTAAATTATGCATTAAGTGGTGGTGATGACTACCAGCTACTCTTCACTATCCCACAAAAGCATCATGCCAACTTTAAGAAAATCTGCCAACAACAAGATTTGCTATGTTACTGTGTTGGACAAATAGATCACTCTATCAATGGTATGATAACCAGCCAAGGCAAAATACTTAACGCCAAAGGTTTTAATCACTTTCTAGGGTAACAACGCTTGGACCAAAAAGAACTCAATAAGCGCGTGCTTAGCTCGCCCATTCACTTCCTTGCCTTTGGCTTTGGTACAGGATTGTCTCCTATTGCTCCGGGCACAGTGGGAACACTTGCAGCAATCCCTATTTACTTGCTTATCCAGCCTTTACCTTTAATAGCTTACTTGCTCATTTGTCTTGTTGTCAGTCTCTTTGGTATCTGGCTCTGTGGTCGTTCTCAAGATGAGCTAAACCTGCATGATCCAGGAGGGATTGTTTGGGATGAAATTGCAGGCTATTTGATTACCATGATCCTTGCACCTCCAGGGTGGTTGTGGATTGTACTGGGCTTTATCTTCTTTCGGATTTTCGATATTTGGAAGCCATGGCCGATTCGTTGGATTGATAGTAAAGTTGAGGGTGGATTAGGTGTGATGCTTGATGATATTATTGCGGCTGTTTTTGCTTTAGTGGCGTTACAGCTCTGTGTGTATTTCATCCCATTGCTCTAAGCACTATAGGTTAGACTTTAATCCATTCATAGCCGCTGTAAGATATTGGTCATGGAATCAGCGAAAGCCTGACCGGTAAGAACCCACAAAGCTTTTAATAATCTATCATCACGTTGTAGGAAATACCATCATGTCAGGAAATAGCTACGGTAAATTATTCACAGTCACTTCTTTTGGTGAAAGCCATGGCCCTGCTATTGGCTGTATTGTTGATGGTTGCCCTCCAGGAATGCTATTAACTGAATCTGATATTCAAGTGGACTTAGACCTCCGCAAGCCTGGCACTTCACGACATACAACACAACGCAAAGAACCTGATCAAGTAGAGATATTATCAGGTGTCTTTGAAGGCAAAACAACGGGCACTCCCATTGCACTGTTGATTCGCAATGTTGACCAACGCTCTAAAGATTACTCTGAGATTATGGATCGTTTCCGTCCTGGTCATGCAGATTATACCTATTACAAAAAGTATGGCTTTCGTGATTATCGAGGAGGTGGACGTTCATCAGCACGAGAAACTGCTGTACGTGTTGCCGCGGGAGCTGTTGCCAAGAAATATCTTTTTGAAAACTGTGGCATTGAAATTAAAGGCTATCTTTCTCAGCTAGGCCCTATTAAAGCCAATTTATTAGATTGGCAAGAAGTACGCAAAAATCCTTTTTTCTGCCCTGATAAAAGCAAGGTTGAAAAAATGGAAACCTATATGGATGCCTTGCGTAAGTCAGGTGACTCTGTAGGTGCTAAAATCACCGTAATTGCAACAGGGATGATGCCCGGCTTAGGAGAGCCTGTATTTGATCGATTAGATGCTGATATTGCTCATTCCATGATGAGCATTAATGCCGCTAAAGGGGTAGAGATTGGTGCTGGCTTTGATTGTATTGAGCAAAAAGGTACTGAACACCGTGATGAAATTACACTGGATGGTTTTCAAGGCAATCAAGCAGGTGGAGTCCTTGGTGGAATTTCATCAGGACAAGATTTAGTCGTCCATACCGCGTTTAAACCCACATCCAGTTTAAGACTTGCAGGAAAAACAGTAAACCTTGATGGTGAGCCTGTCGAAGTAGTGACGAAAGGTCGTCATGATCCTTGTGTTGGAATCCGTGCAACACCGATTTGTGAGGCAATGTTGGCATTAACCGTGATTGATCATGTGTTACGTCATCGCGCACAAAATATAGATGTGACAACCTCATTAGCTGATGTTTAATCACCGATAAACTCCATGGTATTATCAATTAATATCATAGAGTTATGAAGTATTTTATGAGGAAATAATTAAGTGTCACTTGAGTAAGCTCGACTTTTTTTGCAATGACAGCTTATCATATTTCTGTTTTCTTTAGTGTATCAATCTGGCATCGTTGCTTGTAGGGCAATTGCTGATAATTTTCATTACTTATGTCTTTTGTAAAAAATCGATCAATAAGTAACAAGTCACTTTTCTTCTTGAAATGTGAATCTAAAAACCAATGAGCAATTCTTGCTAGATTTTAGCTTAAACCTTGATAGTTTGCAGTTCTTTTAAGAATGCAGAAAATTAAAAATTTAAAGTCTTCTATGGTATGGGTTATAAGGTAATAAGAGCGACTAGAAACTAATTTACAGTGAATAAAATTTATAATTAATATAATATATTTTGTGCTCAAAAATTACTACTCTTCGCCTATCTTTACCCGCTGTTCTCGTTAGATTTTAGCTAGAGGTTTATGCTGCGCCATTATTATAAAAAAAGGTAAAGATCACAAATTTTAGAGCCTTCTATAATGCGATTTATAGCAGCAACGGGAACTGCTGACTTAACTTGATCAAAAATTTACTTTGAAAATTAAATGTCAATCTGTTTTTAAAATAGATTGGTTAAAAATAAAAATAATGTTAGAAAAATAGTGACCTTTATAAAAAAGATTTCGAGGCACCCTGTGACCTCATTACGAAAATTGCTTTTAAAAATATTTATTTTTAAAACGCTATAGTGTAAAAAATAAAAACAACAAAATAATAATAATAACAAAAATTACCGATAGGATTTTCATGTATAAAAAGCTTAGCTTGAGTATTTTAATTAGCCTCATCATTAGTGGTTGTAATGAAAGTAAGGTCACCACCGCTATTACACATGATTCTGTTCCTGGCATCGCAGAACTTGGTCGACTCGGTGGAGCCACCGTAAAAATTTATGAGCTAAATGGTGCTGTCAAAACCTTAAAATGGGAAGAGACAACCTCAAACCATCCCACCGATTTAGCTAAAATAGGTATCTTCAACTCACACTCTCGTCTTATGAATATCAATAAGGCCTATACGATAGAGGTCACGGGTGGTACAGACTATGATGCCGATGATAACGGCATCATAGATGCGATTCCAACAAATAACCTTGGTACGCTTCGAATGATCACTAAGGGTGACTGGTGCTACACCTGTGAAGGTCATCCCATTCGAGTAACTCTTGCTGGTGAGCTAGCATATCGGCTCCTAGAAGATAAAATTAATAATGGAACTCTAGAAGAAGGCGATATTTCGAATATAGCAAAAGAAATATTATCAAAAGACCTTGATGGTGATGGAAAAGTTGATACTAGAGACCTATTACTCTTTGATCCTGTTAATAATTTCCATGCTATCAATGAATTATTAATTCCAAATATACCCAAACTTCTAAACGATATACATACACAAACACTTGAAGAGTTTAATAATCCAGACACTAAAGATAGTGATGGTGATGGCATACTCGATAAAAATGAATTTGATGGTGATAGTGATAACGATGGCATCCATAATCGTCTTGATTTTGATGATGATGGGGATGGTATTGCAACAATTAATGAAGTCAATAATGGGCTTGATAGAACAAGAGATGATAATGGGGACGGTATTCCCAACTATCTCGACTCTAGCAATGTTATTGCTAATAAGCCTGCTAAAGAACAAGATAGCGACAATGATGGCATCTTAGACCGAGATGAATCAGGAGATACTGATGGAGATGGTACTCCAAACCATCTTGATGCTGATGATGATGGTGATGGTATCCCAACAGTAGATGAACTTGTCTATGCCCGAAATAAAGATACTGATGGAGATGGCAAGCCTGATTATCTAGATACTGATTCCGATAATGATGGAATCCCTGATAATGTAGAAGCACTTATTCCTAGCAATATTTGTGATACTGATGGAGATACTAAACCCGATTACACTGAAATAGATTCCGATAATGATGGAATCCTTGATAGTGTTGAAGTGGGTGCTAATCCACTGATACCTGTTGATACTGATGGCGATGGCATACCTGATATTATTGATACCGATTCCGATAATGATGGAATTCCTGATCGTGTTGAAGCAGGAGAAAACCCTGCCATTCTAGTAGATACCGATGGCGATGGTATACCTGATGTACTCGATACTGATTCAGATAATGATGGAATCCCTGATAGTATTGAAGCTGGAGCAAACCCTACCATTCCACTAGATACTGATGGAGATGGTACGCCCAATGCACTCGATACTGATTCCGATAATGATGGAATTCCTGATCGTGTTGAAGCAGGAGCAACTCCAGCAACATCCATTGATAGTGATGATGATGGTATACCTGATGCACTTGACACAGATTCAGATAATGATGGAATTCTTGATAGTGTTGAAGCAGGAGAAAATCCTGCCATTCCAGTAGATACTGATGGGGATGGTACGCCTAATAATTTAGATCCTGATGATGATAATGATGGTGTTGCTACCCAAGATGAACAAGCTCACGGTACAGACCCTACAGAGTCTAGTTCAAATAGACCCGCATCAAAACAAGCAGCAAAAGATGCCATTGCGGGTACATTAGCTCGCCCAGTAACAGCAGCTGAACTTAACTCTCTTGATGGAATTATTGGTGCTGATCCTGAAAAAGACTACACACAAGATTTAAAGAAAGGAGAGGATCCTAGCCCTATGGAGGATGATATTCTGACTCCTGAGGAGGCCTCCGCAGAGTCAGAAAGTGACCCTAAACCACAATATGCAGACCCTAATAACCCAACAGCAGCTGAGATCCAAGAAATAATTGATGCTAGAAATGCGGGTGTTATTTCTCTACCCAGTATTGGTGGTATTTACAATGAGATTGTCACTGTTTATGCAGGTGATCCCATTGAGCTTATAGGGAATGAAAGCTATGACCTTGATGATATTAATGCAGGTGCTAATGCTGTAGGAAACTTCAAATGGATTAGAGCCTGTAGAGGTGGAGTTCGCGGTTGGCAAGTGGTTTCTGATGGGTCAGATGCCGATACCAATGATACTCCACCTACTGGCTCAACATACTGCATCTATAGGCTTACTGTAAGAGATAAAGATACCAATAGAATCGATACCAATAGAAATGGGTTTGAAGAGCGCCGTATTCTTCGTGTGCGTATAGAACCTGCGGTTGCTGAAAATGAACGACCTGTCGCCCTAGCAACAGCTAATGGTCTAGCACCTCCTCGCTGGGTAGATATAGGTATTGGCGATACTGTAGAGCTCAATGCAGAAGACAGTTATGATGGTGAATCAACACAAACTGATGGAATTGTGCTCCATGAATGGTACAGAGCATTAGTCGGTATTCTAGGACAAAAAAGAGGCTGGCAAAAAATTGGTGAAGGTAAGGAGCTTGTGGATGAGCTTCCTATTGCAACAAGAAGAGCGAGTGCTCGATACTTTGTTAAAGTGAGTGATGCTGATAGTAATGTTGATAACTCATTAAATCAATTCAAGCCTAAAAGTTCATTAAACTTTATCATGGATCCAGAGAGTGAAATTAATAGTAAACCTATTGGAATCATTGGATTTAAAGTAGGTGCTAGACTAAGACCTGTAAAAGTTATTAGAAAGGATGGAGCCAGTGAAGAGGTAACGCTTGATGCAACGCGAAGTAGAGATAGAGAGGGTGTCGTCCAGTATACATTTAGCCGCTCGACCAATGGGACAACTTGGACACCGATCAATGAGTGTATTGATAGTGACATAGGAACTTGTGTCGATACACCCGATGCAAACCAAGACCCTGCTTTCCGTAGATTTTGGTCAAGAACTTTCTATAAAGTAGAAGTTAAAGATGCTAATAATAATGTTGATGATTCAGTAAAAAGAATAGCTTATGTAAGAAATACTGTAGCTGATACAAGACCTCCTGTAGCAAGACTTTTACTTAATGGGAGAGGCGGTTTAATTGTTAAAAATGCTGATGCTGAAAAACCCATTACCATTGATGCTTCAAAAAGCACCGACAATGATGCTGTTGTTAACTATAAAATTGAAAAATCAAGCACGGGGAAAGATGGACCTTGGACTGTTTTATCGGAAAGCGATACGGTAACCAGCATAACTGATGCTCCCGGTTTAAATGCTGAAGATATTAGAGGTATATGGTCACGAACATACTATAGAGTTACCGTCACTGATCCTGCTGACTTAACTCATACATCTGTTGTTAATCGTCGTGGAATTGCGGTCTATGTAAGAAAAGTCTTAACGCCTTTTGTTAGACCTATTGGAAAAATTCAAATAGATAAAAAATTACTGAATAATCCAGAAACAGTAATACTTGATGGAGCAACATCAATAGCAGGCACTGTTGAGAGTTATACTTTTTTAAAGTCACTAACAGGCCCAAGAGGTCCTTATGCAGAGATTGAAGGCTGTGTTGCAATAACAGAAACAATATGTGCTGATACACCTAATAGAGAGGCTCAAGTGCTAGGAAGAGGAGTCAATAAGAAATATAGAACATGGTATAAAACTGTCGTAACTGATATTGAGGGTCTTTCAAGTTCAAACCCTAGACCTATAGTTTATGTTGATATTAAAGAAGAGGTGGCAGCAGCTGTAGATAAAATCGCTCCAACAGCAAGATTAGAAATTCCTACCTTTGAAAATGGAGACA
>JAGLEV010000001.1 GCA_023144895.1 Thiotrichaceae bacterium | reverse complement strand
CTATTTATTTTCAGTTGTCGGCTTATTCTACTAATTATAATTTTACATATTAATTTACCGAAATATACACAAAGGGTTGAGGGATGTTTATGATCTATAAAAGAGTTGCCTTATGGGCTTTGGTTTTTACAATGCTAAGCACATTAATAAGTACAAGCAGTTATGCAATGACTGATATGGGAGGAAAGCAAGCAAATTTATCAAAATTTATTGGTAAAGGTAAGTGGCTTATTGTTGAAGCATGGCACTCACGCTGTAGAGCTTGTATGAAGTCAATGCCAGAGCTCGTTAGAGCGAAGGGAACTTTTCCTAATGCTCAGCTTGTAGGGGTTTCTCTTGATGGTAATCGAGGTGTTGCCTTAAAAACATTTAAGCGCTTTAAAGTGAACTTTCCAACGTTTGTAACAAATACTCGAGAGTTTGATCGTTTTGTTCGTCGTGTTGCTAAGCGACCATTAAAAGGTGCGCCAACTTACCTTATATTTTCACCATCAGGTAAGTTAAAAGCAATGCAAACTGGCAATATTAGCCCTAAAGCCATTAGACGTTATATTTCTCAGCAACAACGTTACAAGTAAGTAAACACCAAAAAGGGCTATCCTTTGTCTTGCTTGACTAGGGTAACCCTCTTTGTAGGTTGGATAATGTGATACTAATAACATGTTAATTTAATCAATTCTACCGACCTACCGATTGTTTATACCCATGCGCTTTTTCATTTAATTGGGTGAAAGTATAAGTGACCAATGGCTTATCGCTTTAACTGAGTAGCCACACTACTGGTCTGTTACTTTGTCGTATCCTTTGCTTCTATGCCATAGTTAAAAGAGCTCTACAATCTGTTATATTATCTTGCAGATGGGCTGTTTAAATATTGAGCCCTAAGCCCTTGGTCGTTGATAAAATGCAATTAATCCCAGTGTTAGTATTATTATCGTGTTCTCTCTTGGTCGCTTGTTCAGTGAGCCCTGTCACATGGGAAAAAAGAATTACAGAGGATAATAAGTATCGCTCAACGGTTAAATTATTCTATCGTGAAAAGGGTCAAGGTCAGCCTTTAATACTATTACATGGCTTAGCAGAAAGTAGTTTTACTTGGCGTTATCTTATTGATGATCTCGCTAAAGATTATCGTGTTATTGCTGTTGATTTAAAAGGCTTTGGACAGTCGCCAAAACCAAAGGATGGACATTATTCTGTCTATGATCAAGCACTGGCTGTTCGTCAATTAATGGATGATCAGCAAATTGAAAATGCGACGATTATTGGGCATTCGCTGGGTGGTGGAGTCGCTTTAACCTTGGCTTTATTGGATAGACCTAAAGTACATCGTGTTAATCGCTTAGTGTTAATCGATGTCGCTGCTTACCAGCAAAAACTTCCTTCTATGTTGCGCGAACTTAAGCGACCATTTTTAGGTCTTGCGGGCTTGTATTTTGTCTCTCCCTCTTTTCAAGCTAAAAAAGCCTATCAATATGCTTTTTACAATGAATCTAAAATTCCTGCTGATGGAGTGAAAGAAGCAACCGCTAACTTTAAACGAAGTGGTTCACGTTATGCCTTAGCTCAGACGGTTGCACAGATGATTCCTGATGATATAAAGAATGTCGCCAGTAAATATCAGAACTTACCACATGAGACATTAATTATTTGGGGCGATAAGGATAATGTCGTACCACCACAGTATGGGCATAGATTGCATGCCTCATTAAAAAATAGCCAACTGACATTGTTGGCAGATGTTGGACATATGCCTCAAGAGGAAGCACCTAAGCGGGTACTCAAGCTTATTCAACAATTTATTGCACCCAATCAACTTTCTTCACCGTAACATTCCTTCCCCAAAGCTGATGAATAGAATCTGTGTGTGCTGGAGTATCAAGACTACTGAAAAACTCTATTTTTCCTTGCTGTAATGAAGTGCAGGATAGGCTATGTTGTTTAAGGATATTTTCTACTTGCAAAGCCACTGGAATTCCTGTTTCCAAAAGAGTGATATGTTCCCCCATGACCTGCCGAATTTGCTCAGTGAGAAAGGGGTAGTGTGTACAGCCCAGCACGAGAACATCAACTCTATTTTCACGCATTTCTTTAGTGTATTGCTCTATTAGCACCATTGAGCGCTGATTGCCTTGTGGGTATTGCTCTACAATTTCAGCCAACTCATAACACACCACATTATAAACTTGGATTTGACTCGCATGTTGCGCCAGTAAATCACGATAGCGGGAGCTATTGATCGTACGATGGGTTGCCATAACGCCAATAGCCTGAGTCTTGCTTAGCTTCGTTGCAGGCTTAATAGCAGGCTCTACACCAATGATAGGTATATCAGTATGCTGTCTCATATCGGCTATTGCTTCTGTTGTTGCTGTATTGCAGGCAACAACCAATGCCTTTGCCTTATGGCTTATTAAAAAATTAGCTAATTGTTGGCAGCGCATTTTAATAAAGTCCGTACTTTTCTCACCATAAGGGGCATAGGCTGAGTCGGAAAAATACAATAAATGCTCATTAGGTAGCACAGTGGCTACCTGTTTTAATATAGAGAGACCACCGACACCTGAATCAAAGATACCGATGGGGTCATTACAATAAGGCTTAGATGCGGGCAAGATTACCTTCTAACTGTAACCAAGATTTTCTATCAGCGGCTCGTTTTTTGGCTAATAATTTATCCATAACACGGTCAGCCTCTCCATCCTCACTAATGGTTAAACGAATTAAGCGACGAGTATCAGGGGACATCGTGGTTTCACGTAGCTGTAAAGGGCTCATTTCACCCAGCCCCTTAAATCGTGTTACCGTTATCTTGCCACGTTGCTTTTTGGCTTCAACTTTATCGAGTATGGCTTGTCGCTCACTCGCATCTAAGGCATAAAAAACCTCTTTACCCACATCAACACGATACAAGGGTGGCATAGCAATAAATAAATGCCCTGCCTCAACAACAGGTCGGAAGTGTTTGAGGAATAGGGCACAGATAAGCGTCGCAATATGCGCACCATCAGAGTCCGCATCAGCGAGTATGCAGACCTTGCCATAACGTAGCTTAGACAAATCATCATCATTAGGGTCAACACCAATGGCGACAGAAATATCATGGATTTCTTTAGACGCCAAGACTTGGTCAGGGTGGACTTCCCACGTATTTAATATCTTACCTCGCAAGGGCATAATCGCTTGAAACTCACGTGATCGTGCTTGTTTTGCAGAACCTCCTGCAGAATCTCCTTCAACCAGAAATAGCTCGGTTAAATTAAGGTCTTGTGAGCTACAGTCTGCTAACTTGCCCGGCAAAGCAGGTCCACTAGAAATCTTTTTACGTACCACTTTTTTACTAGCACGCAACCGCTTCATGGCATTAGAAATAACATGTTCGGCTAAACTCTCACCAATCTCTGCATTTTTATTGAGGAACAGGCTAAATGAATCTTTAATCGCACTTGATGCAAACTTAGCGGCTTGGCGTGATGAGAGTCGCTCTTTTGTTTGTCCTGCAAACTGAGGGTCTTGCATTCTCATTGAAAGAACAAAGCAAACCTTCTCCCAGACATCATCAGGAGCGAGCTTAAGCCCTCGTGGCAATAAAGAACGAAATTCACAAAACTCGCGCAATGCTTCCGTTACTCCAGTACGCAAACCATTAACATGAGTTCCACCTTGAATCGTGGGGATGAGGTTGACATAACTTTCTAAAACACTCTCACCACCCTCTGGTAGCCAAGCCAAAGCGCACTCCAATGAGCCTAAGTTATTTTCAAATTTTGCTACAAAAGGGGTGATAGGTAGTGATACATAGCCAGTAATAGCAGATTGCAGGTAATCCTTTAAACCATCTTCATAAAGCCATTCTTGCTGAGTGCCTTCGGGTTCATTGGTAAACGTGATTCTAAGACCTGAGCACAGTACCGCTTTAGCACGTAAGATATGAATAAGCTTTTTTACTGAAAACTTAATAACATCAAAATACTGTTTATCAGGCCAAAACCTTAGGCTTGTTCCCGTGTTTTTTTTACCTACCTTACCTAAGGTTTTTAGATCAGAAGATTTATAACCATCTTCAAAGACAATTTGATACTCCTGAGCATCACGTTTAATCGTTACTTCTAAACGCTTGGATAAGGCATTAACAACAGAAACCCCTACGCCATGTAAGCCACCAGAGTATTGATAGTTTTTATCAGAGAACTTACCACCCGCATGAAGTGTTGATAAGATAACTTCAACACCTGATACTTTTTTCTCGGGGTGAATATCCACAGGCATACCACGACCATCATCACTGACTGTCACAGAGCCATCTATATGTAAAGTGACACTAATGAGTGAAGCATGTCCTGCTAATGCTTCATCGATACTATTATCAATAACTTCTTGTGCTAGATGATTAGGGCGACTTGTTTCGGTATACATTCCTGGACGTTTTCGTACTGGGTCAAGACCGCTAAGTACTTCAATATCCGCCGCATTATATTCTGATGTCATAGATTTTCTTTATTCATTGGATGGAAGAGGACATGAATTACAAATTCAGCCAAAGTGTAGCATAAGATATTAGCTTATTTTACTTGGCTCTATGAAGGGAAATACTATAAATTTAGCCTTATCTAACTCATTCAGTTATAATACGCGACCTTTTGTCTGTATACCCTATATTAGTAGGTGTGGAAATATATCGACAAAAGGTACAATGCCTTAAAATACAAGGCGACGTTACGTTAAAAATTTATAAACTGGTTTATATGAGACTTGAGTCCTGAGCACTGTATAACACATCCTATCTGTGTTCCCCTATGTTTTAAAAGTGGCTCTCTAAAGAAATAAACCCAACTAATGAGGTTAAGTGTTGATGCATCCAGGAGTTTTACCTTCTTCAAAAGGATTATACGATCCCCGTAATGAACATGACGCATGTGGTGTTGGTTTTGTTGCACATATTAAAGGCGAGAAATCACACTCAATTGTTCAGCAAGGTCTGACCATACTTGACCGCTTAACTCATCGTGGTGCCGTTGGTGCTGATAAGCTAGCAGGTGATGGTGCGGGTTTATTAATGCAAATTTCTGATGGCTTTTTTCGTGCCAATGTCGATTTTGACCTTCCTCCAGAGGGAGAGTACGGTGTTGGTATGCTATTTTTGCCTCCTGATGAAGAGGAGCGTAAAAATATCCAAGGTATTCTTGAAAAAGTCATTGCTGATGAAAGACAAAAAGTACTGGGTTGGCGTACTGTTCCTGTTGATAACTCAGGACTAGGTCAAAGTGTCTTACCCACAGAGCCGAATGTGTCACAAATTTTCATTGGTAAGAATGACAGTATTGCTGATCAAGACGGCTTGGAGCGTAAACTTTTTATTATCCATAAAATCATGGATACGAAAGTTGCTGATCAAGCAGGATCAGGTTATTTTTATGTTAGCTCAATGTCAACACGTACGATTGTTTATAAAGGCATGTTGCTTGCTGGACAAGTCGGCGAATACTATAAAGACTTAAATGATGAGGCAATGACTTCTGCCTTAGCACTAGTTCATCAGCGCTTCTCAACCAATACCTTTCCTACATGGAACTTGGCACATCCTTTTAGAATGATCGCCCACAATGGAGAGATCAATACCAATCAAGGTAATGTCAACTGGATGGCGGCACGTCGTCATTCAATGAAATCAGATATTCTTGGTGATGATCTGGATAAAATCTGGCCCCTTATTCCTGAAGGTCAATCAGACTCAGCTTGTTTTGATAATGCTTTAGAGTTACTGGTTGCTGGTGGTTATAGTCTGACTCATGCAATGATGATGCTAATCCCTGAAGCGTGGAATAATAATGAGCTAATGGATGAAGATCGTCGCTCGTTTTATGAATACCATGCTGCATTAATGGAACCATGGGATGGCCCTGCAGCGGTTGCCTTTACTGATGGTCGTCAGATTGGTGCAACGCTTGATAGAAATGGCTTACGTCCAGCACGCTACCTTATTACGGATGATGACCTTGTGGTGATGGCATCGGAAATGGGCGTATTGGAAATACCAGAACATAAAATTGTTAAAAAATGGCGCTTACAACCCGGTAAAATGTTCCTGATTGATTTGGAGCAAGGTCGTATTATTGATAATGCTGAACTAAAATCAGAACTTGCTAAAGAGTACCCTTATGCAGAATGGGTGAATAAATCTCAATATTTAGTCAAAGATTTAACCCTAAAAGATGAAGTACCTTTTGAAGCATTGACAGGTAAAACCTTATTAAATGCCCAACAAGCTTTTGGTTATACTCAAGAAGATTTTAAGTTTATTTTACAACCGATGGTGAATAATGGTGAGGAAGGTTTAGGCTCTATGGGAGCGGATAACCCACAAGCTGTTTTATCGAATCGTTCACGACATCTTTCTAACTACTTTAAACAAAACTTTGCACAAGTAACGAACCCACCGATTGATCCTATTCGTGAGGAAATCGTGATGTCATTGGTGTCCTTAGTAGGGCCAAGACCGAATCTTTTAGGGACTGATTCTGCGGGTGATGAGAAATATTTAGAAGTTTCTCAGCCCGTGCTGTCGAATGAAGACCTGAATAAAATTCGTCATATTACGGATACAGCAGGTGATGCATTCCGTACAAAGACATTGGATATTACCTATCTTGCGTCTATGGGTGCAGAGGGTATGCAGGTAGCATTACAGGCAATCTGTGATGAGGCAACAAAAGCGGTAGAAGGTCATTATAATATTTTGATTCTATCAGATAGAGCGATTGCCAGTGATCGTTTAGCCATTCCAGCACTATTAGCAACATCTTCAGTCCATCAGCACTTAATTAAAGCAGGGCTAAGAACAGAAACAGGTTTAGTGATTGAAACAGCTGCCGCAATTGAAAACCATCACTTTGCTACCTTGGCAGGTTATGGTGCTGAGGCGATTAACCCTTGGTTGGTCTTTGATACTTTGGCGAGTGATACTTCATTGGCACCTAGCTTAAGTGCTACAGAGACCAGTCAAAATTATATTAAGGCGGTGGGTAAAGGTCTTAAGAAAGTGATGTCGAAGATGGGTATTTCTACTTATCAGTCTTATTGTGGTGCACAGATATTTGATGCGGTTGGTTTAACAAAAGACTTTGTTGATACTTATTTCACAGGAACCTCAACAAAAATTGAAGGTATTGGTTTAACAGAAGTCGCTAAAGAAGCGGTTCGTTTACATGATAATGCCTTTGGTAGTGATCAAATTTATGCTGATCAACTGGATGTTGGTGGTGATTATGCTTATCGCACCCGTGGTGAAAAACATGCATGGACTCCTGATAGCATTAGTAAATTACAACACGCGGTTCGTGCTAATAATTCCGAGACTTACAAAGAATTCTCTCAGTTAATTAATGAGCAAAATGAAACACTACTTAACTTCCGTGGCTTATTAGACTTTAACTTTGCTGAGACAGCGATTCCTTTGGATGAAGTTGAGTCTGCTAAAGAGATTGTGAAACGTTTTGCTACAGGGGCGATGTCCTTTGGTAGTATTTCATATGAGGCACATTCGACATTAGCTATCGCTATGAATAAACTCGGTGGCAAGTCGAATACAGGTGAAGGTGGCGAAGAACCTGAGCGCTTTAAGCCACTGGCTGATGGTACGCCTAACCCCGAACGATCAGCAATCAAGCAAGTGGCTTCGGGGCGTTTTGGTGTTACCACAGAATATCTGGTCAATGCCGATGATATTCAAATTAAAATGGCACAGGGTGCAAAACCAGGTGAAGGAGGGCAGCTTCCCGGCTTTAAAGTTGATGAACGTATTGGTCGTGTTCGTCACTCAACACCAGGAGTTGGTTTAATTTCACCACCACCTCATCATGATATTTATTCTATCGAAGATTTAGCTCAGCTAATTCATGATTTAAAAAATGTCAATCCAACATCACGCGTCTCGGTTAAATTAGTATCAGAAGTCGGTGTTGGAACAGTGGCTGCGGGTGTTTCTAAAGCACATGCTGATCACTTAACCATTTCAGGTTTTGATGGAGGAACAGGAGCTTCTCCTTTAACGTCATTAAAACATGCAGGATCTTCTTGGGAATTAGGTTTAGCAGAAACGCATCAGACCTTGGTAATGAATCGCTTACGTGATCGTATTTGTGTGCAAGCTGATGGTGGTATGCGTACGGGTCGTGATGTGGTGGTTGCCGCTTTACTTGGTGCTGATGAGGTCGGTTTTGCGACAGCCCCATTGATTGCTGAGGGCTGTATTATGATGCGTAAATGTCATCTTAATACCTGTCCTGTTGGCGTGGCAACACAAGACCCTGAATTACGTAAACGTTTTACGGGTACGCCAGAGCATGTGATTAATTACTTCTTCTTTGTTGCTGAGGAAGTGCGTGAGCTAATGTCTCAACTAGGCTTCCGTACTTTTGATGAAATGATTGGTCAATCAGACCGAATGGATATGCGTGAAGCGATTGATCACTGGAAAGCAAAAGGCTTGGATTTATCCAGCATGTTGTATAAGCCAGAGCCTGCTCAAGATGATGCAATTTACTGTACTCAAGAGCAAGATCATGGTTTAGATGCTGCACTCGATAATGAACTGATTAAGCAAGCAACTCCTGCGCTAGACAATGCTGAAGCCGTCACTATCGATATCAACATTCAGAACTGCAATAGAACCTTTGGCACGATGCTTTCAGGGCGTATTGCTGAACGTTATGGTCATAAAGGTTTGCCTGAAAATACGATAACCATCAATGCAACAGGTACAGCAGGTCAATCCTTTGGTGCTTGGGTTACACGCGGTGTAACCATTAAGCTTTCTGGTGAAGGTAATGATTATGTGGGTAAAGGTCTATCAGGTGGTAAATTAATCATTCATCCCACAAAAGACACAGGCTTAAAAGTTGCTACTGATAATATTATTGTTGGTAACACGGTGTTGTATGGTGCGATTGCGGGTGAGTGTTACTTTAATGGTGTTGCTGGTGAGCGTTTCGCTGTAAGAAACTCTGGTGCAACCGCTGTTGTTGAAGGGCTAGGAGATCATGGTTGTGAATACATGACAGGTGGTATCGTGGTCTGTCTGGGTGAAACTGGGCGTAACTTTGCGGCAGGAATGTCGGGGGGTATTGCTTATATTTATGATCCTGAAGGTGAGTTTGCTAGCAAGTGTAATACTCAAATGGTCGTGCTCGAGTCCATTACTGCCGATGCTGAAGATGCGAATATTAGTGATTTATTGACAGCGGATAGTACCCGTTTACAGGCACTAATTGGTGAACACCAAAAACAAACCGATTCTAGTCTTGCCGCTTCATTGCTGGCAGATTGGGATAATAACTTACAACATTTTATTAAGGTAATGCCCGTCGACTATCGTGGCGCATTAATTAAAATGCAACAGAAAAATGTAGTCTAAAGAGGATAAGAACTAGATATGGGTAAAATTACAGGATTTAAAGAATTCTCTCGTATTGATCGGACTTATCAAATAGTCGATCAGCGTATTAACAACTTTGATGAATTTGTTATTCCTTTGGATAATGATGAATTAAATCGCCAAAGTGCACGCTGTATGGATTGTGGTATTCCTTTTTGCCATACAGGTTGTCCCGTTAACAACCTGATTCCTGACTGGAATGATTTGGTTTATAAGGAGGACTTTAAGTCAGCATTAGTTGCATTACATAGCACCAATAATTTCCCTGAAATTACGGGTCGTATTTGTCCTGCGCCTTGTCAGGAGTCATGTACTTTAAATATTACTGATGAGCCTGTCACAATTAAAACCATTGAGTGTGCCATTGTTGATCGTGGTTTTGAAGAAGGCTGGATTAAGCCTGAAAGAGTGACAAAAAATACGGGTAAGAAAATTGCTATTGTGGGTTCTGGCCCTGCGGGCATGGCAGCCGCACAGCAGTTAGTGAGAGTAGGGCATGACGTTGTGCTTTATGAGAAAGAACCTAAAGCGGGTGGTTTAGTCCGCTTTGGTATTCCTGACTTTAAGTTAGCTAAAGATGTGGTTGAACGTCGAGTACAACAACTCGTTGAAGAGGGCGTTGATCTCCAGCTAAATACACATATTGGTGTTGATGTTACTGCTAAGCAATTAATCGCGGATAATGATGCTGTGATCTTAACGGGCGGGGCTGAAAAGCCACGTGACCTTGCCATTGAGGGTCGTGATCTTGGTGGTGTGATGTTTGCGATGGACTTTTTAAAGTCTAATAGCAAAGTAGTCCAAGGTCTATTGCCAGAATCTACTAGGATTTCAGCGAAAGATAAGCATGTTGTCGTGATTGGTGGTGGTGATACAGGATCTGATTGTATTGGTACTTCATCACGTCATGGCGCTGCTTCCATTACCCAAATTGAAATTATGCCACGCCCTCCTGAGAAAGAAGATAAGGCGTTAGTCTGGCCAGAGTGGCCGAATAAAATGCGTACATCAACCTCTCAAGAAGAAGGTTGTAAGCGTCTATTTGCGGTAGCAACTAAGCGTTTTATTGCGGATAGCAAGGGTCAACTGGCTGCGGTTATTTGTGTCAAAGTAGAATGGAATCAAGAAGATTCTGGTCGCTGGCAGATGACCGAAGTTGCGGGTTCTGAGTTTGAACTAAAGGCTGATATTGTGACCTTGGCGATGGGTTTTGTGCATCCTGTTCAAGAAGGTATGCTTAATGAGCTAGGTGTTGAATATGATGCTATGGGTAATGTGAAAGGTTCTACTGAGGGTGATAAGGCTTATTACACCTCTTTAGATAAAGTGTTTGCGGCAGGTGATATGCGTCGTGGACAATCCTTAGTCGTTTGGGCTATTCGTGAAGGTCGTCAATGTGCTCATGCTGTTGATCACTACCTAATGAATGAAACTAGCTTACCTCGTTAACCAAAACTACAGAAAGATACTATGAGTAAAAATATTCGCTATATCACCCAAGCTAATGGCACTTTGACGGGCACTTTGCGTGTACCGGGTGATAAATCTATTTCTCATCGTTCCATTATGTTGGGTTCTTTGGCTGAAGGTGAGACAAAGGTTTCTGGCTTTTTAAATGGTGAAGACTGTTTAGCAACATTAAATGCCTTTAGAAGTATGGGCGTTAAAATCACTGAGCATGATGCCACCTCATTAACGATTACAGGTGTGGGATTGCATGGATTGAAGCCCGCAGAGCATGATTTGGATATGGGTAATTCGGGTACTTCGATGCGCCTCATGTCTGGGCTTATGAGTGGGCAATCTTTTGATGTCACTTTAACAGGTGATCGCTCTTTATCTACTCGTCCCATGGCTCGTGTTATTTTGCCATTAACACAAATGAATGCCGATATTTCTGGTGATGAAGGTGATACACCACCATTAACAATCAAAGGCAGCACTCAACTTAAAAGCATTCATTATGACCTCCCTGTTGCCAGCGCACAGGTAAAGTCTGCGGTACTATTAGCAGGGCTTTATGCTAAGGGTGAGACTTCAGTGACTGAACCTGCTCCCACGCGTGATCATACTGAGCGTATGTTACGTGGCTTTGGTTATGATGTGATCACTGAAGGTTCGACGATGCGCCTATCAGGTAAAGGTCAATTAACGGGTCAGATGATTGATGTCCCCGCGGATATTTCATCTGCTGCTTTCTTTATGGTGGCTGCAAGTATTATTCCTCACGCTGATATTACCTTGCAACATGTGGGAGTCAATCCAACTCGCACGGGTGTTATTGATATTTTAACGTTAATGGGTGCTAATATTCGTTTGGAGAATGAACGTGAAATAGGCGGCGAACCTGTGGCAGATATTCGCATTCAGTCTGCTGCTTTAAAAGGTATTGATATTCCTGAGAACCTAGTTCCTCTAGCCATTGATGAATTCCCTGTTATTTTTATTGCTGCGGCTTGTGCTAAAGGAATGACGACATTGACAGGTGCTGAAGAATTACGTGTTAAAGAAAGTGACCGTATTCAAGTGATGGCAGATGGATTAGTCACTTGTGGAATTGATGCAAAATCAACACAAGACGGTATTATTATTCAAGGTGGCACATTAACGGGGGGTGAAGTGGATAGTCATGGTGATCACCGTATCGCTATGTCATTTGTTATCGCGGGTCAGGTAGCCCAAGAATCTATTGTTATTAATGATTGTGCCAATGTGAATACTTCATTTCCTAATTTTGTCGATTCAGCTTCTGGAGTGGGTTTAAAGCTTAAAATAATGGACTAAAATCCATCTTGTCGATGTGGAATAATATAGCGACTCCTATTATTTTATATACACTAAAAAATCACAGGTTACTTGGGAAGTGATTGGGTTTTCACCCTTAATCGCCCTAATACCCTATCAACTGTTGGGTTGATAAGATGAATGGGCGCTTAATAGGAAGATTTTATTAGCTTTTTCTTCTAGTATAGAGAAGTAATCTAGCTTATTAACTTTAAGCTTTCCTATTATAGTTTATATGGAGTTAATAATGAGCGACCACAGAACAGGTTTGGCCTTTACTTCGCTATTTCTCGGATTCCTTTCCTTGATCCCATTCCTTGGTTTTTTTACCTCTATTCTTGGTATTATTACTAGCCATATCGCACGCTCAAGAGCCTATCAATTTCCCTACCAGTACGGTGGTAGTGGTATTGCACTTTGGGGAATGATGCTCAGTTATCTCTCTTTCTTTTTTCATCTTTTTATTTTTGGTATGGCGATTTTTCTACATACTAATGGTGATCTTATGCCTTTAGTGAATGCTATCGACCCTACAGGTGAATTAGGTGACGCTACGTTAGAGGCTTTAAGCTGGGTACCTTTTCTTTAACCGTTAAATCTTCTGCTTCTCTTCAACCACTCGAACTAGCTTCCCATGTCCATTAAGCAGAATAAAGCTTGTTGATCCTGCTAAAGGAATCGCAATGAGGTTTTTATTAAAACTTTGTAGTAACTTAAAGGAAGTCTTTTTTGTCTTCGTTTGGATCGTATGCTTCTGCCCAGAGGCTAAATTAACAACAGTAGGGAAGCTTCCCGCGGCACTACTTTTATAAATAATATTACGACTATTTGCTGAAAATACCGCATCTGCATTATAAACTTTCCAATCGTGAACCATCTCTGACTGACGATCTGCTACACTAATTTTATCTTTGAAAGCGAGTAATATTTTTTTTCCATTAGGGCTGAATTCTAGTCGATGACTCAACTGTTTTGACTGATAACGATGTCTTAATAATAGAATAGATTCAATCGGTTTTTTACGATAGAGGTCATAAACAAATAACATTAACCCCGTCATGGTTCTATGTGTATAAGCCAATAAACGGTTATCCTGACTAAATCCTATGGACTGGATTGGCTGTACTTTATCTAGATCAAGCGGGTTTATAATTTTTCCAGAACCTGTGTGAATGGTAAATATAGTCGTTTTATTACCTTTTGTATAAGGTATGGCTATTAGGCTACCATTCTTATTTTGCACCATTAAGTGACGTTTCTTAGTTATTTTATAGCCTTGTGGATGAGGTAAGGTGCGCAATATCTTTCCTGTACCATTATGTATAACCGAGATTCCTTTAGGGCTAGTCAATAGCAATTTAAATCCATCAGGTGTGGCATTAATTAATTTTGCACGAAGGGGTAGATTAATATCAACTTCATGTAATATTTTACCTGTTTGTGTATCCATCGCTGTAATTTTTGTTCCTGCGCGATTGGTGTAAATTAATTTTGAAGTATTATGGCTGAAAATTAGATTGTCTACTAAGGGTGCAGCATTGGTTGCTCCTGATGCACCTAGATATAAAGTAAAAATGAGACTAATTGCTTTGCTGATGGCTTTTATTTTTAGGGTGTTTGTCATTTTATTTTAATCCTTATTATGAGAATGAAAGAACAAAGGTTGTTTTCTATCCACTTATAATTATTATGATTCTTATAGTTAGTAGTGAAAAAAGCTTAACGGTTCATATAATACCTTAAAATTACATTTCAATAGTTTCTAGAGGAAAACAGAAACAGCTAGAGACATTAGTGAGTCATCAGTCTCGATATAATATTATCCTAAATAGCGACTTTTTGCTTCTTTAGTAAAGTTGCTACTGAGTCATTCTAACTGCTGGCTGGAGATATAGGTTTGTATTTGAGCATAATATGGCTTAGATTCACGCAGTCTTTTAATAAAATCATTTTCACGTCTTGAATATTAAGCGTTTAATTATCGGTAGTTGCTGTGTAATTGTGTCCGTAGTAGCTAGGTGTTAAAGTAGACCTAACCTATTATTATCTATTGCTTATGTTTATATTACACACATCCAATCGCTCAAGTAACTTATTGGTGCATCTTAATAAAATACTTGATACACCTTTATCTACGCCACTGGCAACTGAACAATTTTTAATTCAAAGCCAAGGAATGCAACGCTGGGTGTGTCAGCAATTGGCTGATCAGCGTTCTCTGTGGGCTAATTTTGATTTTCATTATCCTGGCAAGTTCTTTACCTCCTTAGTTGATAATATTCTGCCTCAAAATACAACAAGCCCTTTGGTTGATAAAGAATCATTATTATGGCAGCTAGAGAGTCTTTTACGTGGGTTACCAGTAGAGCAAAGTCGTGTTGTATATCAATATATTAATGACTCAGGTAGCGTCGAATTAAAGCGTTACCAACTAGCCAAAACTTTAGCAAGACTATTTGATCAATACCAATTTATGCGTCCTGAATGGTTTGAATCATGGCAGAAAAATGAAATAAATAGCTCCAATCCTGCAGAAATCTGGCAATCTTACTTATGGAATCAGTTAGAACAGCATTATCCTGCGAGTGATCATAGTGCTTGCACGGGTCTATTATGGCAAACCGCGCTGGATAAATTACATGAAATGCCCAGTGATCAAGCGCGAATGTTCTTGCCAGAGCGCTTATGTGTCTTTGGCATCAATGCGATGTCACCTTTGTATATGCGATTTTTAAAGGCGATTGCCCAGCATATTGAAGTTCATTTTTACTTACTCAATCCAGCACAAAGCTATTGGGCAGATGTACCCACATTAAAGGCTAAATTACTTTATTCTGATGAGGAGCTTCATCATGTGAGTAATCCTATATTATCAGGATTAGGACAGCAGGGACGAGATTTTCAGCAACTGATGATTGAAACAGGTGATTTTGAATTAGAGATTGATAGTTTTACTGAAGATGATTCTGGAACATTATTAGCACAACTTAAAAATGACATCCTGCATAATAGCGATAGTCGCATAACACTCAAAGCGGATACTAGTTTGCAATTGCACTGTTGCCATAGTCGTTTGCGTGAGGTTGAGGTGATTAAGGATCAGGTGTTGGCTTGTTTTGCTGAAAACCCTGAATTAACGCCTCGTGACATTATTATTATGGCACCTGATATTCAGCCTTATAGTGCCTTTATTGGCGCTGTTTTTAATGATGTACCTCATAGTGTTGCAGATCGATCAATAGTGCAGGGTGGTGATCAACCCATTCGGCTTTTTCTTGATTTTTTACACCTTTGTCAAGGGCGCTGGGAGTTAGACCCTCTACTCGACTTCCTAGAAAATCGTGCTATTTATACCCGCTTTGGCTTATTAGCCAGTGATTTAGAGTTATTACGTCACTGGTTAGAAGAAACACGTACTCGCTGGGGAGAATCAGGTGAACATCGCCAGTCTTTAGGTTTTGAACCTTTTACAGAAAATACATGGTTAGCATCACTTGACCGTATGTTAATGGGATTTATGCAATCCGATGATAGTGAATTTTGTATTAATATTTTACCCTTTAATACAATTGAAGGTCAGCAAGGTCAGGTGCTTGGACGCTTAATCGATTTCTTCCAGTTACTCAGTAAAACTAAAAAGCAACTGAGCAATAACGATAATCTAGAAAACTGGGCTGGGGTATTACTCAAGCTAAGCTATGAATTAATCTCTAGTATTGATGACTTTCAAGAGGGTCATACTCAACTCACTGAAATTATTGCACAGTTAAATGAATTTTCTGAGCATTATACGCATAAGGTTACACTTGAAGTCATCCAAAATTGGCTTGAAGATACGGCGAATAATCATCAATCTGCTACAGGATTTATGCGTGGGCAACTCACTTTCTGTTCTATGTTGCCGATGCGAGCTATTCCTTTTAAAGTCATTATTTTAATGGGTATGAATGAGTCTGAATTTCCTCATGCCGATAGACCTGCTGCTTTTGATTTAATGGCTCAGGAATTTAGAGTAGGAGATAAGTCTTATCGTAATGATGAACGCTATCAAGTACTAGAAATCATATTGTCTGCCGAGCATCAATTGATTGTTTCCTATATTGGTCAGTCCCAGCGTGATAATATTAAGATAGCACCTTCGATTATTATGACTGAATTACTCGATACTTTACATGACCAATATGACTTAGAAGAAAGTGAATTAGTAACGGTTCATCCCTTGCATCATTATCATTCTGATTATTTTTCATTAAGTTCTAAGTTATTTAGTTACAGTGCTGATAATTTAAAAATGGCGAAAGTTTTGGCTGATTATAGCAAGACTGATGAACATACTTGGTGGGAAGGCTTGGTTGATAGTCCATCGATTGAATCAATAAATCTTGATGATTTGTTAAGTTTTTACCGTCATCCGCAGCGTGATTTTTTGAAAAATCAATTAGGTATAGTGATTCCAGCGACACCAATAGAAAAAAGCAATACGGAAGATTTTACCGTTAATGGATTGGATCAATACCAAATAGATCAGGATTGGCTGGAGCAGGCATTAAGCGGGGAGGGTGGTGATCCCGATTTTTATCGACGGCTCAAAGCAGAAGGTCGCTGGACTAATGGCGCTGCGGGTCAGTTGCTTTTTAATGAGCAAGCGAAGAAGATTAATACCTTTGTTAGCAAGATTAAATCGTTGAATCTTGGTGAAAAAATAGAGCCTAAAGTCGTTGATTGTAAACTAAAATCATTAGCTGTTCATGGTTATATCCATGGCGTTTATGAGAATGCATTATTGATTTACCGCCATGCTAATTTAAAGACCAGTGATTATATTAATGCATGGATACGTCACTGTATTGTTAATATAGATTCTAGTGGAAGTATAAAACAAACGTATTTATTCGGAAAAAACCAGCAGTGGCAGTTTGGTCAAGAGAAAGCTTGTGATTATCAAAAAGAATTAGACCATTATCTAAACCATTATCTTTCTAGTAGAAAACAACCTAGTGCCTTGTATATAAAGCCCGCTTTGGCTTATCAGGAGAAAAAAAATAGTGACTCGGTATCAGCAAAATCTAAAGGTAAAGCAGTTAAAGCGGCTGAAGATGCAATAAAGGCAGAGGCTAAGTATGATCTAGCTTATACCGTTCTTTACCCAGAGTATTCAGAAAAGGAGCTGGAAGCATTAATTAATAAAGATTTTATAAGAGAATGCGAGTTGCTTGATACCTTGTGGCTTAATAAGAAAGAGCTGGTGTCGCAAGTATAAACAGTGGGTTTCTGTCCATTCTGTCAGGTTTTTATGGCGATGAAGTAAATTAATATATGCTTTGTCGCAGAGTAACTAAAACTAGAGGCGGAGCAGAAAACACTAGCCGCCGCAGATATGTTATCGAGTAGTCGTAAGAAGCGCAGTAAGTTAAAAAAATCTGTTACTAAAAATAATAATAATAAATTAGAGTAAATCACATGAAAAAACTATCCTATGTATTGGCCGTTATCATAATGTCTTCAAATATTTCGGCGTGTAGTTCACAGCAAGTTGTCGGTGGTGCCGTTGGTGTGGCAAAAGTACCATTTCAAGTCGCTGGCAAGGTTGTTGGTGTGGCAGGAAAAGTTGCAGGGACAGCAGCAGGTAGTATCGTTGGTGGTGCTGTGGGTGGTCCTATTGGAAGTATGATTGGTGGCGCAGTGGGTGGCGCAGCAACATCATTATTGATTGATATTATTGATTGATATTGTCCTAGAATTTCTGAAATCTTATCCAAGATTGGAAATTATCATGAAAATTAACCATAATAATAAGTGCGCATAATCTATATTATGTTAAATGGTAAAAATAAGTCATTATAAAGCAGTAGGTTACTATGTCGCCTACTGCAAATTTATAAGCGCTTATTTCTTTTTCAGCATTTCAAGGCGGGTCTCCAGCTTCACAGAGTGCTTATTAATCTTTTGCAAGTCATCGAGCTGTTTATCTAGAAGCTGTGCTTGCGTCGTTTTTTCTTTTTCTAGTCGTGTATTGTTTTGTGTCATTAGCATTAGCTGAGCTTGGACATCGGCAAGTGTTAGAATGCTTTTTTCATTATGAGACTGCCATTTTTTATTTTCCAGACTATAGAGCGCGTCAGCTTTATCTAGCTTGGTTTTAAAGTGGCTAATCTCACTGGCATAATGTGAGATCATTGAATCATATTGTTTTGCTTGGCGATCTAGCTCTAATTGTCGATCTTGTTTTAAGTCACTCAGGCTTTGCTTATTTTGTTTTTCTACCATTGACTGTTGAGATTTCTCATTAGCTAGTGTTTGTTGCGCCTGTGATTTTTGTTTTTCTATTTCATAATAAGATTCTTGTAGTGTCGTATAGCGCTCATTATGAGTATTTCGCTCATCCTTAATCTGCTGAGCAAAGTCTTGCTTATTTTCTTTAAGCTTTGATTCAAGTAATGTGTGCTCTTTTTTTGTCGTGGCTAATTGTTCGGCTTGGCGATGATGGTCTTTTTGTAGTGATTGTAATTGATTCTCATTCGCTATATTACAATTATTAGCCTCTAATAGCTGTGCAGACAGCGCCTCTTTTTCTTTATTGACTGTAATTTCTATTTCTTTTGCCTTCTCAAAGGCATCCGATAGACGTTTTTCTAGCTTTTTTTCGCTTATTTGCAACGCCTTATCCCATAGGTTATTAAAGTCTTTAACCAAATTCTTAGGTAGTTCAGGTCTTTTTTCTAAATTATCCAGATGAGCACCTAATTCACTCCAATAAAGATTAACAGCATTCTGTAGCGTTGAAGCGCTCCCTGTTCCAAGGATTTCCCTAATTATTCTCCATGTTGGCTGGACTCCCCTTCTTAATAGCTCCCCTGCTACCTGTTTAGCCTTTTCTGGTGTCTTTATCTCATTATTATTGATCAAAATGCTTAATTCTTTAGCAATAGTCTCAGTAATGTCTATTTTGTCAATCATTGTGTAACCATAGTTATTTGATATGACGTACATTGTAACATAGTACATAACTACAGTTACAAATAATATTAGTTACTTTCGATAACTTTCATTCTCGAAAGTAAAGCAGGGTGGTCTATGCTATACTCTATTTTTTGATACATTTAGGCTTAAATGAAACTACGCTATGGATAAAAACAATAATTTACCTATAAAACAGCCCAACCAACCCCCTGCTACCCAGCAAGAGATTGATTCTTTAATAGAAAGAACAAAATCGACTCTCGTTGCTGATATGGCTCCTCTTACACACTTGGCCTACGAGAAAGATTGGAAGGATTTTCAACTATTTACTAAAGAAATTGAACAAAATCACCTCCCTGCCCTTGACCAAACGACCGTGCTTTATCTGCAATTCTTAGTGGATAGAAAGTTAAAAATAAATACAATACGTCGTCGTTTTGCCGCAATACGCTATTATCACCACAATGCAGGCTTAGACTCCCCTACCGAGGCTGTTATATGTAAAAAGATGATGAGAGCCGTCACGCGCCAGCTAGGAAGTCAAGTTAATCAGAAAAAAGCGATGTATATTGATGATCTAAAGAAGATCATTGACTCTATTGATGATTCCAGTCTCACAGGAAAGAGAGATAAGGCAATGTTATTACTTGGTTTTTCTGGAGGTTTTCGACGCAGTGAAGTCGTTAGCTTAGATCGAGATCAGCTACATTTCATAGAAGAGCACTTACGGGTTTATTTGAAACGCTCCAAAACAGATCAGGCAGGAAAAGGATTAGACAAGCCTATTTTTGGGCATCCTGACTCGCCTTATTGTGCGGTTAAAGCAATAAAAGATTGGCTGGAAGCGAGTGGAATTGAATCAGGTCCAGTATTTCGTCGTATACGCCGAGGTCAACAGATTAACCTTAACGAAAATAAAGCCCTCTCTGCTGTGACCTATAGTAGTAGGATTAAACACTATTGTGCGACTATTGGTTTAGATGCTAGCGAATACTCTGGTCATAGCTTAAGAAGTGGCTTTGTTACCTCTGCTGCCATTCAAGGTAAAGATGTATTACAAATTGCTGATATTACTAAGCAAGATATTCGCACTGTACAGCACTATATGCGCAAGGCTAAAATGTTTGAGCATCATGCAGGTGAAGATTTATGGGATTAGTTTTCAGTTTATTGACGGGCTCGAGCTTTGATATTATTGATTTAAATTGCTGTTACTCATATCGAAACTCCGCACCCTGCATATAAACCAAACTCGCTCCAATAAGGATAAAAACGAAACTACCAACTAAGCTTGCGATGAAAATTTGTTTTCTTGTGTAGTTATTTTTATCTCTAAAAGGTTTTTCAACAAACCGCCAACTAATAAAGCCGAGCAACAAAGATAGGCTAGCCAATAAAGCCATTATGGGCAAAGATGGCTCATCTAAAATCATCTTTGCATATACAAATAGAGGTAAATGCCATAGATAGGTACTATATGAAATAAGCCCAATACCGACGATGACACGGTTTGATAAAAGACTATGCACTATGGTGCCTGAGCGACAAAATGCAATAATAAAAGCAGCGCCTAAAGTGGGAATTAAGGCGTAAAGACTAGGAAAAGGATAACTTTTATCTAAGAAAACAATGGATCCTACAACAGCAAGAAGCCCAATAAGGCTAAGAATTTGTGATGTGAGTAGACTAATCGATGGGCGTTTAAAGATAAGATAAAATGCAACAGCCACACCGATTAATAATTCCCATGCACGGCTAAAAATTAGGAAAAAATTAGCATCAGGATAGTTCCGCCATCCAATCTCGGTGTAAGCAAGGCTCATCACTCCAATAACTGCTAAGAAAAAGAACAATACCTTGGTGCCAAACCTCCACAACACCATCATAATCAGAGGAAAGAAAACATAAAACTGCTCTTCTACCGCTAAGCTCCATGTGTGTAACAAGGTAATACTTTCAGAATCCTGTGCAAAATAGCCACTGCTCTGCCAGAATAGGAAATTAGAGGAAAATAAAGGTACAGCGATCAAGCTTTTACCAAAATCAATAAGCTCACTAGGAAATAAATAAATCCATGCAAAAGGTAAGCAAACTAGGAGTACAAAAAAGAGTGCGGGTAAAATACGTCGTGCTCTTCTCTCATAGAAGCTAGTAAGAGTAAAAGTGCCCTTCTCTAGCTCACCTAAAATAATCGAGCTAATTAAATAACCACTGATAACAAAGAAAATATCAACACCAATAAATCCCCCGCTTAATCCTGTAAACCCCGCATGAAAAAGCACGACAGGAACAACGGCGAAGGCTCTTAATCCATCGATTTCACTTCGATATTTCATCATTAAGCTAAAACGGGCTTATTGTTCTAATTCTACAATGACTGCTTTTAGTTTTTTAGTCGCCTCAACAGCAACAGCATTCATTACATCATTATTAGCAAGGGATAACACTGCCATTGGATCCATAAAGTCAAACATCGTTCCACCCTCCACTGCTCTAGCAACAATCGTGCAAGGCAATAAAGCACCCGCTTCTGGCACGGCTTCGATCATATCTTTTGCCATTTTAGGATTGCATGCACCCAAGATACGATAGCTACCTATCTCTTCATCTAACTTAGTTTTAATAATACTGGCAACATTAACATCACTAACAATACCTAAGTGGTGATTCATTAAAGTGGCTTTTAAAGTTTCAATTGCTTGATCGATAGGTTGGTTAACCTGTGATGAAAATACAAAATTTGTCATATAAATCGGCTCATTGATGAAATAGAATGAAGTAAGGTAACCATACTTTAATTTGTTCTAAAACTATAGTCATCATCATAATCAATTATTGACCATTCGTACAATAAAAAACAAGGGTTTACAAAAATTACAATATAATATAACATTGTAAACCTTATTGGAGCAGTATTATGTTAGCTACACGATTAAAACGAGCACGCAAAGCCGCCAATCTATCCTTGCGAGGTGCCGCTGACCGTGTGGATGTATCGCATAGTGCCATTAAAAAATATGAAGATAGTAAAAATGTCCCTAACTCTACTCAGCTGATTAAACTGGCTAAAGCTTATGGTGTGCGAACTGAGTATTTCTTCCGCCCTATTAATATCACCTTATCGGGTGTTGAGTTTCGTAAGCGCCCTGGTGCAACAAAGAAGCTATTACGCAAAATTGAAGCAGAAGTTCTTGAGCAAGTTGAACGCTGGCAGGAGCTTGTTAACTTATATCCCATCTTTCCCATTAAAAGCTTCACCCTACCTACTAGCTTACCAAAATATATTACTAAACTTGATGAGATAGAAAAAATTGCCGAGCAATTACGCAAGCAATGGGAGCTAGGAAATAACCCAATGGCAGATTTTGTTGACACCTTGGAAACCTTAGGAATATGGGTATTATTTACGGATATAGAAAATGAAGAAAAGTTTGATGGCTTAATGGCTTACCATAATAAACAAGCAATCATTGTTGTCTCATCAAACTGGACAGGAGATCGTCAGCGCTTCACCCTTGCGCATGAGCTTGGGCATTTATTATTACATGACCGTCTTGATGAGAAAATTGATGAAGAAAAGGCATGTAATCGCTTTGCCTCAGCTTTCTTATTACCACAAAGTGCTTTATACCAGCATTTTGGTGAGACGATACGCAATGTAGAGCTTCGTGAATTATATTTATTAAAACAAGAATTTGGGCTAAGTATGTCTGCCTGTTTATTTCGATTGCACGATACGGGCTTAATGAGTCTCACTATACTAAAATCTCATTTCCGACAATTTAAGAAAAAAGGCTGGCATCAGCATGAACCTGGTGAACCGATTCCAGCAGAAAAAAGTTTTTTATTTAAGCAGATGGTCTATCGCGCCCTAGCTGAAGGCTGGAGCACTGAATCTAAAGCGGCTGAATTACTCAATATGCCACTAAGTCACTTCCATCAAGAACGTAAACTGGAGGTGGTTGATGCAGCTTTTGATTAGCGATGCTAATATCCTAATTGATTTAGAAGAGGGTCAGCTACTCACTATAATTTTTGCACTGCCTTATCAATTTAGCACACCTGATATTATTTATTATGAAGAACTAGAAGAACGACATAAGCAACTGCCTGATTTAGGCTTATTGCTAGGAAGCTTAACCTCTCATTCTATTAGTCAGGTAGAGAAGATAGTACGTAAACACATGCGCCCAAGTCGTAATGATTGTATTGCATTGGTGCTTGCGCAACAAGAACAATGCCCATTATTAACAGGAGACAAAGAGCTTAGAAAGTCAGCAGAACAAGAAAATGTTCAAGTCATGGGGACAATATGGCTGGTCGAAGAATTGCTCAAGCACCAGCTAATCACTATTGAGCAAGCAAGAGAAAGTTATTTGTTAATGGAGGAAAACGGCAGGAGGCTACCTTTTTCTAAAGCCAGACAGCGACTGAAAGGTCGGTTCAACCATGAGAATGAACCCAACCTCAGCCCTAAAGCCACACTATTGAGCCATTAAATGCTCATATTTTAGCATTAGCTCATCTTCTGTTTCTTCTCTATCAGGATCTTTAGGAATACAGTCTACAGGACAAACCTCAACGCATTGTGGCTCATCATAATGACCAACACACTCTGTACACTTATCAGGATCGATTTCATAAATCTCATCGCCCATTTCAATGGCTTCATTAGGGCACTCAGGTTCACAAACATCGCAATTTATACATTCATCTGTTATTAGCAAAGCCATAATATTCTCCTTATAACTTTATTTTTATTAAGCTAAGTACCATCAATCATTGGGACTTAATATTTAAAACAATTGCCAAATAGGCAATATCTCACTCTACAGATCAAATAGAAAAAAGGAGTGTTCAATACACCCCTTTTGACATAAAACTAATTAATCAGCATAAGGGTTACGCAAAACAATGGTGTGCTCACGATCTGGCCCTGTTGAAATAATATCAATAGGCGTTTCAACTAACTCTTCTAGACGCTTGATATATTTCTTAGCATTCTCAGGTAATGAATCGTAATCTTTAACGCCATAAGTGCTTTCTTTCCAACCTTCGATTTCTTCATAAACTGGCTTGCAGTTAGAATATTTAATCGTAGAAACGGGTGGAACATCCAATATCTCACCATCTAGCTCATAACCTGTACAGACTTTAATAGTATCAATACCATCTAAGACATCAACTTTAGTCAAACAAATACCTGTCACACTGTTAAGTTGCATGGCACGACGCAAAGAAACGGCATCAAACCAACCACAACGCCTTGAACGACCCGTTGTTGCACCCAACTCATTACCTTTTTGAGCAATATGTTCACCCATATCATCAAATAATTCAGTGGGGAAAGGTCCTGATCCTACACGCGTTGTATAAGCTTTGGTAATACCCAGAATATAATCAAGGTAAGTAGGTCCTACTCCAGTACCTGTACATGCACCACCTGCCGTTGGGCTAGAAGAGGTAACATAAGGATAAGTACCATGGTCAATATCAAGCAAGCTACCTTGAGCACCTTCAAACATGACATTATTGCCTGCTTTACGATGCTTATGCAAAATACCCGTCACATCACAAACCATAGGACGAATTCGCTCTGCCATCACTAACGCTTCATCAAGAACGGTTTGGTAATCAACAGGCTCTGCTTTGAAGTAATTGACTAGAGCAAAATTATGATACTCCATCACTTCTTTTAATTTTTCACGTAAACGTGCTTCATCTAGCATGTCACCCATACGCAAACCACGACGTGAAATCTTATCTTCATAAGCTGGACCAATGCCACGACCTGTTGTACCAATTGCCTTATTACCCCGCGCGACTTCACGTGCTGTATCTAATGCCACATGATAGGGCATAATTAAATGGCAGGCTTCTGAGATTTTTAAACGCTTTTGTGCTGGAATGCCTTCCGCTTCAAGCATGTCTAATTCTTCTAGCAAAGCATCGGGTGCTAGCACTACGCCATTACCAATCATGCAATCAACACCATCACGTAAAATGCCTGATGGAATCAAGTGGAGAACGGTTTTTTCACCATCGATAACCAGAGTATGGCCTGCATTGTGACCACCTTGAAAGCGAGTAACGGCAACAGCATCTTCTGTTAATAAGTCAACGACTTTACCCTTGCCTTCATCACCCCATTGCGTACCAAGTACAACTACAAATTTACCCATGTGACTTCTATTCTCCTAGATTGGGTTAACAACCCATTGCTTATTCGAAAATTCAATCTGTTGATCACAGCTATGCTGTTTTGCAGTATGCTGTGAATCTAATCCTTTAATAACACTATGTCCTTGCTTGCGTAGATCAGCAACTACTTTATCTAAATCACGATCTATCGTCACGGGTGCAAATATACGGCTTTCTGTCTCGGTTTTATCCTGATCCAATAAGCTATGTAATAATCGTAAATCTGCCGAAAAACCCGTTGCTGAACGAGCATGACCAAACGCTTTACCAATGCCATCATAACGTCCACCACGTAATACTTCACGCTTAATACTAGGCACATAAACCTGAAAGATCATTCCTGTATGATAGGCATAACCACGAATCTCACCCAAATCAATCGTAATCTCTACATCAGGGAAACAGCGTTCTATCCTGCTAATTAAACTTTTAATATACTGAATAATTTCTACTAAATCAGCACTGACTGCTGTAAACAATTGCCTGTTATCATCCAGTAGAGATGATGCACCATTCAGTGTTGGCAAACTTGAGATTAATTTCTTATATGAGTCATCAAAATCAGCATCTGCTAACCATTGTTCAATCTCTGGTACAGATTTTCTAATGAGCATATCTGAAAGCAAGACTGTTTGATCTTTATTAAGCCCTATTTTCTCTATCAATAAATTAAAGATGCCGATATGACCAATATCTACAGTGACTTTCTCCGCTGTACAAGCCTGTAAAGTCTCCAGTGCCATTGCAATCACTTCACAATCACTTTCTACACCAGAATGACCGAATAGCTCAGCACCCACTTGTAAGGGGGATCGAGATCCACCTGTTGCATGATTTGCTCTAGCACGTAACACTGGTCCTAAATAGCAGAGGCGATTCACTTGTCCATGAGAAAGGCGATGGGCATCAATACGTGCAACCTGTGGGGTCATGTCGGCACGTACACCAATTAAACGCCCTGATACCTGATCCGTTAGCTTAAATGTTTGTGTGTCTAGTTCTTCGCCTGTCCCTGTTGAGAGCGACTCCATAAACTCGACCAGAGGTGGCATAACTAAGTCATATCCCCAGCTAGTGTAAAGATCAAGAAGTTGACGGCGTAATGCCTCTAGCTGTTTAGCGCGTTGAGGCAATGCCTCTGCAATCCCTTCAGGAAGAAGCCAATAACGATTATCTGTCATGGTGAATAAAACCAATATTTGAGTTAAATGATGCTCCAAGAGCAATGACCAAAGGTTTGCACCTCATTCAATTTAAGAATAGGACAAATAAACCAATAAGGATGCTAGATAGGCCCATTATACGAATTGAGTTCTCAGACATAGACAAAATTGAATGATACGCTTTTTTTAGACCCTGAGGGCTTGCAAATGGCAAAAGTCCCTCAAAGATCAAAAATAAAGCCAGTGCATTAATTAAGTCAGTCCAATTAAGCTCCATTGAAACTACTCACTATTACCCATACTTTTAAAGTATTGGAAAAACTCTGAGCTTGGTTCAATCACTAAGGTATCATCGGTTCCACCTAATGATTTTTTGTAAGCTGATAAAGAGCGATAGAAAGCATAAAACTCTTCATTCTTTCCATAGGCAGCTGCATAAATAGCCGCCGCTTTAGCATCACCTTCACCACGAAGTATTTCTGATTTCTTATAGGCACTAGCCAATAAAACTTTTGACTTACGATCAGCCGTAGCCATTAGCTTTGTTGCCTCTTCCTCACCACGTGAACGGAAATCCTGAGCAACACGATGACGCTCTGATTTCATACGCTCATAAATAGCATCACTGGTATCATCTGGAAAGTCTATACGGCTGACACGAATATCAACAATCTTTACACCCAATTCTTTGGTTGCAGATTTTGAATTCACTAATAATGAAGACATAATCTCACCACGTTGAGCAGTAACCGCCTCTTGAATACTTCGTTTACCAAATTCAGCACGTAAGCCTGCGGTCATGATACTTTCTAATAGCGGTGTGGCTCTATCGATATTACCTCGTGTTGAACGATAAAAGACATCAAAATTCTCGATGCGCCATTCAACAAAGAAATCAACTTCTAAAAACTTTTTCTCACCCGTTAAGAAACGTTGTTTTGCTACCTGTAAGGGCAGAACCTGAGCTGGAAACTTTCTCACACGATCAATAATGGTTGTTGGCCATTTAAAGTGTAAACCTGGCTCTATGGGATGCGCAGCATCAACAATTTTTTGAAATCGAAATTTAATCGCTCGTTCACGCTGATCTACCGTATAAATAGATGAATAAATCAATAGCATCATAAGACCTAATGCTATGAGTAATCCTTGTGATACTTTCATTATCTAAACTCCCTTAACTTACCACTTGGGCTACTGGTACGATTCGTCGTATCTTTTGCTGGCTGTTGTAATTTTTCGATAACATTGAGTGGAGGCATTGGTGGGCTAGCTGGCATCGTTCCAGCATTACCAATAGGTAAATAAAGCACCTGATTACCCGATTTTGCATCCAAGATAACTTTTTTACTGCGTGATAAAACCTCTTCCATCATATCGAGATAAAGGCGCTTACGTGTCACTTTAGGTGCTTTGCTATATTCCGTCAGTAACTGGCTGAAGCGTGATGCTTCACCTTCTGCTTTAGAAACCACCTCTAGCTTGTAAGCACTCGCATACTCAACAATACGAGCGGCTTTACCACGAGCATCAGGGATGACTTTATTAGCATAAGTTTCTGCTTTATTTTTAGAGCGGTTAAACTCCTCACGTGCACGTGTTACATCAAAGAATGCCTCTTTAACTTGTTCTGGAGCCGTTGCATCTTTGAGATTAACTTTCTTAACTAAAAGACCCGTTTTATATTTATCCAAGATACCTTGCATTAAGGTATGAGTTTCTTGTTCAATCTGTTGACGACCTTCTTTGATAACAAAATCAAGATCACTTCTACCAACCACTTCACGAACAGCGGAACGCATGACATTATATAAAACGCCTCTCTCCTGCATCGCTTCAAAATCGGCATACATCACATTGAAAAGGTAATCATCTACCCCTTTGACTAAATATTGAACTTCTATTTTGAGATCAACAATATTTTCATCTTTGGTTAACATGGTGGTTTGGTCAGAGGCTGTTCTGTTTCGATCAATATCGACAACAATTACTTTATCTATTGGTCTTGCGAGCCAGTGTAGACCAGGCTTTTCAACGGCACTAAAAGCACCGAAACGCAGTACAACACCACGTTGCCCTGACTCAATAGTATAAAATCCTGTGATAAACCAAAGCACTAATAATGCAATAGGGATAAGTAGTAATAACTTATGATCACCACCATTGGACAGATTAGAAAATAACTCTGTGACTTTGTCAGCAGGGTTATTGTTTTTACTAGAGGTTTTTTTATTATTACCACCCCATGGGTCTTTATCCCCACCTGGTTCATTCCAGGGCATATAATGCTCCATTAATTATTAAAAAGGTCAGATGACCCAAAAAATGCCTAATTGTATGCAGGTCGCACGCTCATGGCAACTCTAAAATCACATATTTCTAAACACAGAATTATACTGTCAGCAACGCCAAGCGATGTTGATAGCGCTCTTTAGACAATCGACCGGACACCCACTGATAATGACAATACAGCATATAGTAGCTTAGTACCAAATGATTACCAAGTTGCTGGATTTTATCGTAATCCTTATCTACCCAACATTGCCAAATGTCAATTTCCTCATTTTTATGAGGAAACCCTAGCAAATCTTTAGCATCATTAAAACTCAATAAAGTCTCATCTGAGCCAGTAATTAGCTGACTAACCCCTTGCTTACATTGCACGTTATGTAATATCTGTGTCGATAAGGCATGCTTATAACAACGAAGTAATAATAAAGGAATCGCCCCCTCATCATTTGACCATGGTAATAGCTGGTAATCATTCTTAGCTAAGTCTTCCAGAAAACAACGGAGTAAACTGGCTTCACCATCCTCACTGGTATTTCGATAACATGTCACATTAATTTCATTGTCACGATATTGCACTGTCGTAATGAGTACAATACGTTGCATTGCCAAAGGTAATACATCTTCCTTGGATTGTTTTTGTAAATGAAACGTCGCTTTAGCAACATCAATATCACTTAAACCATCCAACTTATACTTATGTCGAGCGAGATCAACATCCAAAATAGTTTGGATAGAAAATATCAAAGGGGTCATGCAGGAAATACTCCAGTAGAAATATAACGGTCGCCTCGATCACAAATAATAGTGACGATTGTTGCATTATCAAGATTTTTTGATAATGCTAATGCTGCAGCGACCGCTCCACCTGACGAAACGCCACAGAAAATACCTTCCTTCTCAGCTAAATCACGCATAGTTTGCTCAGCAAGCTTTTGAGTCATATCCATCTTTTGATCCACCCGACTCGCTTCAAACACTTTGGGCAAATAATCCTTAGGCCAACGTCGAATACCAGGAATTGCTTCCTGATCACCCTTTGGCTCTACACCGATTATTGTTACTTCTGGATTTTGTTCTTTTAGGAATCGTGAAGTGCCCATAATCGTACCCGTAGTCCCCATCGCACTAACAAAGTGAGTAATTTCACCTTGTGTTTGTTGCCAGATTTCAGGCCCTGTTGTGAGGTAATGAGCTTGTGGATTATCAGGATTAGCAAATTGATCCAACAAAATGCCCTTGCCTTCAGCCTGCATTTTCTCACCCAAATCACGAGCACCTTCCATGCCCTCATCCGCTGAAACTAAAACCAAATCAGCGCCATAGGCTCGCATCGAAGCACGACGCTCTTGGCTCATGGTCTCTGGCATGATTAAAATCAGTTGATAACCTTTAATAGCAGCAACCATGGCTAAGGCAATTCCCGTATTACCACTAGTTGCCTCAATCAATGTGTCTCCAGATTTGATATCGCCACGCTGTTCTGCACGTTGAATCATGCTCAAGGCGGGGCGATCCTTAACCGAGCCAGCAGGATTGTTACCCTCTAGCTTGACAAGAATGGTATTGGTGGTATCACCTGCTAAGCGTTGCAAACGTACTAAGGGTGTATTACCAATCGTATCTTCGATTGTTGGGTAGTGCATAGCAAAAACCTCTTTTTAACGACGCATAAATTTACGTTTGACAAAGTCCATTAAGCGTTTAAAGACCCACATCATCAATAGTCGATAAATCATTTTTTTCATTATTTATTCAGCCTAAGTATTTTATACTATTAAGATAAGCGACGAACCCACAAGGTCGTCCCTGCTGCAACCCCTACTGGCATTGCAAAAAAGTTTACTACAGGTATTGCCGTCAGTAGCATGATACCAGCACCCAAGCCTAAAGAGGCTGTACGATGCCTTTTCAATAGATTGATTTCTTCTTTAAATAGCATATTATGATTGGACATCGGGTAGTCTGCATACTCTAACGCTAACATCCAAGCACTATAAAGGAGCCAAACAAAGGGAGCAACCAAATTAACCACGGGAATGAATGTCAGAATAAGTAAAACAATAAGCCATTTAATCATATGGATCATTTTTTTAACCTCACTTTCTAGTGTACGCCGAGTCAGTGCCATAAAGTCACTATTATCTTCTATTGCCTCCACTGATTGACCCCGTAGCTTAGCTTCTACTCTCAAGGCTAATTGTGCATTAAAGGGTGCTGCAATGAAGTTAGCAATGATGGTAAAACTATAATAGACAACAACAACAATCAATAGGGTAAATAAAGGAGCCATAACCCATTGAACCCCGACTTCTAGCCAACCAGGCAACCATGAGATAGGGCTTAATAAACTATCTAACCAACCACTAAACTGAGTTAGTCCATAATAAATTGCTAAGCAAAAAATAACGATATTAATCAGTAAAGGAATGACAACATAAGAGCGTACTCCTTTTTCACTAATCAGTGAAAAACCCTTGAATATATAAGAAAATCCAGCAAAAAAACCTGTAAGCATTGTTAAAAGTAACCTTGTAATTTTATAAATTTAAAGCAGGAAAGAAGTGCTTAATAGAGTAACAGATTTATGTTATTTATTGAACATCTGTTCCTTGTCATCAATTGGCACATATATTGCTCTCTTTCTATTATTAAGAAAATTTTATATCGATTATATTTTTTATAAAAGTAAATTAAAATAGCCACTTAGTCGCATCAATGACTATTTTTAAAATATTTTAAATAAGCTGCTTGCTAGAATTCAACCAATACAAAGCTCGACTGCCGCACCACAATGGAGCATCATATTGCGCTATTATGGTATGCCTTAAACAACACATTTTATGAGATTATTAATATGAGTATGAGAACCCCAATAGAGCTATCAGTAGAACGTTGTCCTGATGGCTATCTAAAAAATAAAGAAGATTGGAGTGAAGATCTTGCATGGAAAATGGCATCAGAATGGAATGGTCTTGATTTTAATGAATCACACTTCCCTCTTTTACACTTTATCCGTGACCATCATGAAGAGCATCAAATAACACCTGATGTCCGTGAGGCCACACACTTTTTAATTGCTAGTGGTGTAAAAAAGAAGGAAGCTAAAAAACAGCTATTTAAAATGTTTCCTAACGGCTATATGCAGCAAGGTGTGCAATTAGCAGGAATGCGTCGACCAACCGCTTGGTGTGTTGGTTAGTACTTGCATGTTTCACCGATAAATACGCTGTAATTTCGGAACCAACCTAACCCGCTTTTTAAACAGTCTTGAGGTTCCCTTTTTAAATAAATGGGGAGCACGCTGGCGTAAGACAGCAAGACCTTGTCGTCCAGGCTTGCCCCATGGCTTTACAGGAACACTTTTTGCCTGTTGTACATTACGATTACTGCGTCTGCTGGGTACTCTAGTAACTCTACGTGCTCTCACCCGACGAAAGTTGCTTAGTTTATCACGTCGTACTCTGGCTCTAGTTTGGTGATTAGACTTTTTCTTAGCACTTGGAGGTAAACGAATCGTATCCAAATCTTGTGATGCAATCAATGAATTGCCTCTCAAAGAAAATGCAGAAGGTTTACCTTTTAATTTATTATAGGTAGCAGTAACATTTTTAACATAGCGCTGAGTTTCTCTATAAGGGGGAATACCATTATATTTATCAACCTTCCCTTCTCCTGCATTATAACCTGCAAGAACTTTATCAAGGTTGCCATCAAAACGTAATGAAAGCCAACGTAAATATTTAGCTCCAGCAAAAATGTTTTGTTTAGCATCAAAACTATCCGTCACACCAAAACGATCTGCTGTGTCTGGTATCAACTGCATCAAGCCTTGTGCCCCAGCATGAGATACCGCCTTACCATTGAAGCAAGATTCAATCGCAATGACTGAACGAATCAGGTCAGAATCTACCTTGTATTTTTTTGCAGCAGCAGTGATTTCCGTTAAATATTTATTACTCTTTTTTAGTAAGTATTGAGCATCCCCACTAATACAAGAGCTGGTTCTTGCATGACTAACAGGAACGACTAGAGCAATTACAAGAGGTGCTAACATTAAGATTATTTTAAACATAAGTATTTTAATATTTAATTTAGGAGATTTTGAAGACCAGTGAAGCAGAAGTTAATTATCTATCGATCAACAGTAGCCCCTTATTATTTTTAATCGGAACCTACATCATGATGAACCAGACATTAGCCACGCTACTATATTACAATCATCTTAAAATTCATAGCTTTTTTAAGCCTATACGCCTCAAGCAACCAGTTATAATAGGTAAAAATGGCATCCTAAAATAAATCTCGTAGCGTCCAACGACTATAACCTTTTTCTTTCTCTATCTGTCCCTTTGCTTGATCAATCCACATTTGGAAGATAGGACAGCATTCATCATTAAAATTATTCACCTCGACTTTTTTATGACAGAAGTGTTTAGCCGTACTTCCATCGCTATTCCCCCCTAGTGCAAAATAAATATCTTTAGGTTTTGCCTTTGCTAAGTCCTGTATGGTTAATAATATGTTTTCCCCTTGCTTGCGATATTGTTTGAATTTTTTCAAAGTACCACTATCAATACCTGTCATGGCTTTAAAACCATCTTCCTTATAGCGTTTATGATGAATAAATCCTAGCACTGCCGCTGAGACTAGAATGAAACTAACTAAAATAAAAATATGCTCAGATGGATGAGAAGTATAGATAGCCAATGCTAATGCGGTTCCTGTTGCAGGGGGATGCTCAAAGCTTAAGGCAATCATAAAGAAAGTTGCTAGTGACACTGATAGCAAAGCGGCTACCACAAAAGCCGTTGGCACAAAACCTGCACCAAAGATTTCCTCTCGAAGAAAAAATACCCCGCCCCCAACAATGACTGCAATAGAATGTCCAAAGATGACCTTTAAAGGTTTTGATGTCGCTAGTCCAGGAGCGCCAAAAACCAGAAAAGCACTAGCACCGATCGAGGATAAAATCATATAACGTGCAGCATCATTGCCTTGCCACAGAAATAATAAAGAAGTCATCACAGCGACAAAAATACCAGCCGCTAAAGACTGAAAAATATAACGACAAAACCCTCCACAGCCTTGATATTTACCTTTGATATCAATATCAAGAAACCCAAAATATGCAGATCCATCTTTAAACTTTGAAAACAGCTTTTTACGACTCATCGACAACACCCTAATTTAATAAATGACCTATAAAAAACCAGTCGTTCTCGTTGCTTCTGTGAGCCGTATGAAAGTAGTCTTATAAAGCTTTGTAATATTTAATTTTTTAGAAGAATGGGTACGATCAATCTCCCGTTAAAATCTAACGGGAATTGCTGATAAAAAACAGGCTATCAATGATTATGCCCAAAAATACCCCCTATTGTCTAGAGGTTCATTAATGAAATGAGTACTATCGACCACTAATCAAAACAACACCAAACTTTCGAGGATTACGGTCTACTTTTAAACTATCGGTTGCCCAAGCAATACGCGCATCACGATCACCACCGTCATCATCATCATTCACAATGACATCAAAACCTATTTTATTAGCAACCTTAGGTGTCACACCAATCATTTTCCAAGGGATTTCAACATGTAATTCATAACCATCATATTTTTTAACAATAGTAAATGGTAGGTCACTACCGACTCCAGAAGGTGAATTAATGCCTAGTGAGACTTTTGATTGATCACGAGGAAAGACAAAATGAAAGTCATTCTTACCATCATATTTTGCATTACGACTATTATCACCATCAATAAAGAACTCGATTGAATCATCCTGTCGTGGATCATCTGAGTCTGATTTTTCTTCTTTATCATAAACCTTCACATTGAGAAATAAGCTTTCTTTATTCCATTTCACTTGCCATTTTGCCGACAAATCACGCTTATCCCACTCCTCACCTTCAAGCTGCATATACAATGCACGAGGTGTCTCTAAGCGAAAATTATGCTCTGGTTTTTTTGCAGGGCGAGTCACAATACGCGGCTCTTTTCCACCCTTAACTTTCAAATAGTGTTGGATGTTTGCTGACTTTGCCTTGTTTTTCTCTTTGGCATAATCCCACCAGCGTTTAGTTGAGCCAATATAATCCAGAGAAGCTCTTAGCTTAGGTGCTTTATCTAGATCTTGGCGAATGTGCTCTTTCAAACCCCAGCAACCATTCCAGTTACAACTTCTTGGCGCACTAAAGGATACAAACATATCCCCGCCCCGCTTTTTCCATTGTTGGTAAATTTGAAGATAAAGCTTTGCCATACGCTCATCACGGTTAGCTCCAAAAAACAAAGGATTCGGATGCTGATCTGGCTTTTTTGTTGCCCAATCAACTAGACCTTGCCCGCCTTCATAAGCGATCAGGTGTACACCAAATTTTTTCGCTAAATCTGCTTGCTTACTAATCTCATCCAATACCTTAGGTAAAGAGCGATAAGACTTTTCATCGGTCAATAAATGGAAAATTTCATCCACTGTTTTTGAGGCTCTAAACCCGCGTAAATTACCACCAACATAAGGCGCAATAGCTAAGGCATCCACCTGTTTATAAGTATCTTTATAGGCAAGAATGACTCCACTAATATCAGGTCGTGTATCCCAGCCACCAATAATCCGTACAAAGCGATCATGCCCACCATAAATACCTTCCCATATCTTAAAATATTCTAGCGAACGCTTGGCATAGTAAAAATAACCTGCACGTAAAGCATTCTTATCAAGACCTTCCTTTAAGCCCATCTTTTGCATGTGCTCGTTATGAATAAAGGTCGCATTCCATGCTTCATTAGTGTATTCAATATGTGGGGTTAAATTCTTTGACAGATGATCATAAACATATTGTGCAAAACGTGTCATATAGTCGTCATCTGCCCCATGTGGCACATTCAACCAAGGATCTGCATTTAAGCGATTAGCAAGGTCAACCTGCACTTCTAAAGGCACACCACGAGAACCATAAATTCCTCCCCATGTTGCTTCCTCTAAATGAGGACGCTGCCCCCAATGTTTATCTTTATTTCGTGTTATCCCTGACATTGGCATAAAGCGAATCAAGCTGAAGTCCTTCATAAAGTTCAAATAATCAGGATTAAAAACAATGGCCTTATGCTCCTTTTTGAAAGACATAAAAGGTGCATCACTTGAACAATCTGATGCACTAGCCACATGCTGATAAGGATTATTCTGACAAATCCCTCCTGGCATTAGAATTCGAATATTACGAATGGGATTGTCAGGATTAGATTTTTTTATAATCAACACGGCAGTCATAAAACCATCAGAGCGAGCACTTAATTTGATCTTATCATTACCAGCATGACGGGAGACTAGCTCAGCATTTTGTTTAAATTCCAGCTCTCCCTCACCATCATAAAGGACATCATAAAGACCTTTAGGAAATGCAGCCAAAGCAACATTGCGTAAGAAAAAGACTCCTGCCTGACCTCCATTAAGCTTCTTTGGCCAGCCATTTTTATCATATTCAACCTCAGCACTCGTTAAACAAGGCTTATCTTGTGCACGACAACGTATATTTTCATGAAAAGGTGTGGCAACACGAAATAAGTCAATAAAAGGAATACTGGCATCTTGCTCAAAGGCTTCATTGGCATTAATACCTAATGGAGATTGGCGATTATTCGACTTTGGATAGATAACTTTCAAGCCAGACGGTGTATTGATTGCTCTCTCTGAGTCGGAAGCGTTGGCTTCTCTTGGTGCTATATTTTTAGATAATGTCGCTTTTTCAGAAATCAAGAGCTTTGCCTGTCTTTCTGGTGCTATTTGTTTTGACAATAAAACAAAAGCAGCGAACCCCATTACTGGAAATAAGACAGTAATAACAAGAATAAATGTGCGTGTTTTCATTATAAATTAGTATATTAAATTAAATAGAGTGATAGCTATCATATTGATAGATAAAATAAAGTATGATGTGATTATAGTAATTTTTCAAAAACCTTATCTCTCTAGAGATCAAACCCATGCTATTTTTTGCTATTTTTTTCATTTGTCGGATAAATGCCCCAAAATAGCAAATTAACGGTCTATTGAAAAAGATGAGAGAACATTAGCCAGAATAGTAGATAGTTGATATAAATTGCTGATTTAAAAGCCCAGTTTGTGATCTGCTAAAGCCTAACATATCGACTGCAAAAAGAAAATAATCATGATAAAGCTTTGTATGAGGTATTCATACTACACAAAGGTCTACTTATCCACTAAATCGATAAACTCAACAAGCGACGAGTATACAAATGCTTGGTATCCTCAATCCTATCCGTAGCAATATCCTCAACTATTTGACCGTTACGCATCACCATCATGCGATCACAAAGATAGCGCACACTATTAATGTCATGAGAAATATACAATAAACTCATACCATGCTGATAGTGTAGCTGCCTTAATAAATTAATAATCTGCGACTGCATCGATACATCCAAAGAACTGACCGCCTCATCACAGACCAATAACTGAGGTTTTACAATTAAAGCCCGAGCAATATTAACCCGCTGACACTGCCCACCCGATAGCTCATGGGGATAGCGTCCTGCAAAAGCCTGCTCCAAGCCAACCTCGGCTAGCACCGCGACTAGTCTTGCTTGCTTTTCTTTTAAGTTCAATGAAGTAAGATAATCTAATGGCTCCATGATTGACTGAGCAATGGTCATTCTTGGATCTAAAGCATCTTGAGGGGATTGAAAAATAAGCTGCAAACCTTGTCGATATTGTTGTAGCTGTTGTGGATTCAAGTGAGCCAAATCATTACCACGCCATTGTATCGAACCTGCTTGATAGCTAGCTAAATGACACACAGCTTTTGCCAAGGTTGACTTACCACAACCTGATTCTCCCACTAAGCCAACGACCTCACCTTGAGCAATAGCAAAACTTAATTGTTTAATAATCTCAATATGACCCACAGAGGATGGATAGGAAACGGTTAAATCTTGCACCGCTAACAAAGGGCTCACTGACATCACCTCTCTCCTTTAGCAATAAAACAAGCAACACCTGAGTCATCCATCATGGGAATTTCTTGATTACATTGTGCCATTACCTGATGGCACCGAGGTGCAAAAGCACAGCCTTGGTCTTCTTCCATTGGATTCATGGGGACACCTTTAATATGAACTAAAGGCTTATCTCGATCCTGCTTTTGAATAAAAGCAGCTTGTAATAATGCTTGAGTATAGGGATGTTGTGCCTTGGTCATTAGCGTACTCACATCCCCTACTTCAATCACTCGCCCAGCATACATCACGACAATACGCTGACAGAGTTTAGACACCAACGATAAATCATGAGTAATAAAAACCAGAGCATTTTTTTCATATTGATGAATTTGTGCTAATAAATTAACAATTTCTTGTTGAGTACTCACATCTAAAGCCGTTGTTGGCTCATCAGCAATCAATAATTTAGGATGACATAATAAAGCCATCGCAATTAAAACACGTTGTTGCATCCCTCCTGATAATTCATGGGGATAGCGTTGTAAACACTGAGCGGCTTGCTTTAGTTGGACTTTTTCTAACATGTTTATCGCAGATTGATGAGATTCTTGATAGCTCATACCTTGGTGGTATTGTAGAACCTCTATTAATTGCACACCAATTTTTAAATAAGGGTTTAAAGCCGTCATTGCATTTTGCATAATCAGGCTCATTTCTTTACCACGCAATGACTTCACAGGACTCTCTCCCTCTAGTAATGATTGATTGGCAAAGTGAATAGAGCCAGAAACCTCAGCACTTGATGACAGCAGCCCCATCACGGCTTGAAATAATTGACTCTTTCCTGAACCCGATTCACCAACAACTGCAGTACTTTGCCCTGCATAAATGTCTAAAGTCACACCACGCAAAGCATGAATGGTTTGATCATCAAGAGAATAGCGAATCTGTAAATCATCAATACTCAATAAAGGGGCTGTCATGTGCGATCCTTGGTGTCTAAAATATCACGTAAACCATCACCAATAAAATTCAAACAAAATAAAGTCACTGCCAAAAATGTTGCAGGAAAAATCAATAACCATGGTGCTGATTCCATTTGTTGCGCTCCTTCATTAATCAAAACACCCCATGACGTCATCGGCTCTTGTACTCCTAGACCCAGAAAACTTAAGAAGGATTCAAATAAAATAATCTGCGGCACACTTAAAGTGACATAAACAATCACAGGTCCGAGTGCATTAGGAATAATATGCCGACGGATAATAGCAAAATGCCCTGCTCCAGCGACTTTTGCGGCACTGACAAAAGCGCGTTCTTTTAATGATAATGTTTGACCTCTAACAATCCGCGCCATCGTCAGCCACTCTACCGCACCAATAGCAATAAAGATTAACCAGATACTTTTACCAAAGTAAACGGTTAGCAAAATAACAAAGAACATAAAAGGCAAGGCATACAACACATCAACAAAACGCATCATTAAAGTATCTGTCCAACCCCCTAAATAGCCTGCAATCGCACCGTAAAAGACACCAATAAATAAACTGACCATTGCAGCAAGTATGCCGACCATCAGCGAAGTACGGCCACCATGTAGGGTATGAACAAATAAATCCCGTCCATTGGGGTCAGTACCAAAATAGTGTTGTGTTACCCAGTCTGGAGCAGTATTGATATTATCCCAGTCCACTTCGCCTAGCTCCCAAGGGCTTAGCAGTGGTGCTAAGACCGTCGCTAGACCAATCAATATCAAGATAATCAGACTAAGCAACATAATTTTATTATTGATTAAAGACTTAAAGATGACTTGATTTGGAGAGAGTAATTGCTTGCTTTGTGTCGACACTAGTTGTCCCTCCTAATGCGTGGATCAATCACAGCATAAAGCAAATCAACCAGTAAGTTCATTAAGATAATCAAGGCGGCATAGAACACCACGACACCCATTACTAAGGTGTAATCTCGATTTAATGCACCATTGACAAAGTAGCGCCCAATACCCGGTAAACCAAAGATTTGTTCTATCACAACAGAGCCTGTAATTAAAGCGGCTGTTGCAGGTCCTAGCCATGAGATAACGGGTAATAAAGTAGGCTTAATGGCGTGACGGAATAAGATAATACGCATTGGCATACCTTTGGCTCTAGCAGTATCCATGTAGGGGCTGTGTAGGGTTTCTAATAAGCTAGCACGAGTCATTCGGGCAATAATGGCAACTTGTGGCAAACTCAAGGCAATGACAGGCAAAATCATTTGCTGCCATGAGCCCCAACCCCCTGTGGGCAACCATCCCAGCAAAACACCAAAAATCAATGCCAATAAAGGTGCAACCACAAAGTTAGGAATAGCAATGCCAATCATTGCAAAGCTCATTATCATGTGATCTAACCAAGAGTGCTGTCTAATCGCAGCAAAAAACCCCAAGCCAATACCAATAATCAGTGCCAAAAACATCGCCGTGACACCTAAGCTCAAGGATACTGGAAAACCCTGCAAAATTAACTCGGTGACGGTGTAATCTTGGTATTTAAAAGAAAGACCAAAATCACCGTGTAGTAGATTCCAAATATAATAGCCGTACTGCACTAGTAATGGCTCATTCAGATGGTAAACCTTTTCAATATTGGCAGCAATTTCTGGAGGGATTGGCTTCTCTGTATCAAACGGCCCTCCTGGTGCTAGACGAATGAGGAAGAAGGCGGCGGTAATCACTACGAACAAGGTAGGAATTGCAATTTTAAGCCGCTTAATGAGATATCGAAACATATAAAAATTCTATGATTGTTTACTGTCATGAGACTGAAGAAAATCTCTACGGTCTACTACAGTAAAAAGTAACAGTTATTTTCAAAAATTCCCATATTTTCCGCTATTTTTTTCAAAGCCAAGCGCTTAATATGTATTAAGAGCTAAATGTAAGTTAAGCACCCGCTCTTAATTCACATTAAAGACCATTAAACACCAAGTCTAATCACTAATAATCGGTGCTAACCACTTATTCACTTCAGCATCACTAAAACCTTTACGTTGAGCATAATCCTCGACCTGATCAAGTTGTATTTTACCGGTACCAAAGTAACGTGTTTCAGGATGGGCAAAGAACCAACCCGACACAGAAGCGGCGGGGAACATGGCATAAGAATCCGTTAACTGCATTCCAATACGCTCTTCCACCCCCAGTAATGACCACAATAATCCTTTCTCCGTATGATCAGGGCATGCAGGATAGCCTGGTGCAGGACGAATACCTTGATAGCCTTCTTTAATAATCTCATCATTACTCAGACTTTCATCTTTATCATATGCCCAGAACTCTTTACGCACTCGTTCATGCATTCGTTCTGCCATCGCCTCCGCAAAACGGTCACAAATAGCTTCCAATAAAATGCCGTTATAATCATCAAGTTCTTTACGATACGCTTCGACTCGTTCTTTTGCATTCACCCCTGCGGTAACAGCAAAGGCACCAAGCCAATCCTTAACACCCGTTGCTTTAGGAGCAATATAATCACTTAAACAAAAATTAGGTCGTCGCCCTTCTCTATCGCCCCGATCCATCTGTTGCCGAATATGATGCAAGTTCATTAATACCGAGTCACGTTTCTCATTACCATAAAGCTCCAAATCATCACCCACAGCATTCGTAGGAAAAAAACCAATAACCGCACGAGCTTCTATCCACTTTTCAGACAATACTTTTTTCAACATTGTCTGAGCATCCTCATAGAGTGCTGTTGCCTCTTTACCCACAACCTTATCTTTTAAAATAGCGGGAAACTTTCCTGCTAACTGCCAGCTTCTAAAGAACTGCGTCCAATCAATGCGTTCAACAAGATCATTCAACTCATAATCATTGAACTCAATCACTACGCCACCTTTTTCTGGGTATTCAACACTATATTCATCCGTTGAAGCCTGTTGTGTGGCAAGAAAGTGCGGTTCTATCGGCTGACTAGCACTCCAGTCAATAGGGGCTTTATTCGCTCGTGCCTGTACCAACGTTGCTGACTTTTTAACTCGTTGATTCTTTGCTCGCTTCACACGAACATCATCATACATTTGTTTAATTTCAGCAATATAAGCATCCCTTTTAGCCTCTGATAACAACTGCCCCGCCACACCAACGGCTCGCGAAGCATCAGCAACATGAATGACCGCACCATGATAAGAGGGATCAATCTTTACGGCAGTATGCACCTTTGAAGTGGTTGCTCCACCAATTAATAAAGGAATATTCAGACCACGACGTTCCATCTCACTAGCAACATAAGTCATTTCTTCTAAAGAGGGAGTAATCAAGCCAGATAAACCAACAATATCAACCTTTTCCTCAATCGCTTTATTAATAATATCGTCAGTCGCTACCATCACCCCCATATCAATAATTTCATAGTTATTACACTGTAAAACCACGCCAACAATATTCTTACCAATATCATGAACATCACCCTTTACCGTTGCCATAAGGATTTTGCCATTAGCCTTTAATTCACAACCCTCTTTTTCATCTTCAAGATAAGGCATCAAATAAGCCACCGCTTTTTTCATCACACGAGCAGATTTAACCACCTGTGGTAAGAACATTTTACCATCACCAAAAAGATCACCGACCACATTCATGCCGTCCATAAGCGGACCTTCAATGACTTCAATCGGTCGCCCCAGTTTCGCACGAACAGCCTCAGTATCTTCAACAACAAAGGCATCAATACCTTTAACCAATGCATGTTCTAAACGCTTTTCTATAGGTAACTTACGCCATTCTGCATCCTCTTTACTGGGACCTTTTTTAACACCATCACCCAGATAATCTCCCGCAATATCCATTAAACGCTCAGTCGCATCTTCTCGCTTATTCAATACAAGATCTTCAACCGCTTCACGTAATGCCTTGGGTAAATCATCGATAATTGCCAATTGAGCCGCATTAACAATACCCATTTGCATACCATTTTGAATGGCATGGTATAAAAACACCGCATGAATAGCTTCACGGACAGGGTTATTACCACGAAATGAGAATGAGACATTCGACACACCACCAGAAATCAAAGCATGGGGCAAGGTGTCTGTAATTTCTTTCGTAGCTTCAATAAAATCAACCGCATAATTATGATGCTCTTCAATACCCGTACCAATAGCAAAAATATTGGGATCAAAAATAATATCTTCAGGAGGAAAGCCCACTGTATCAACCAGCAAATGATAAGCCTTACTACAAATTTCTATCTTACGTTCACGCGTATCGGCTTGTCCCTTCTCATCAAACGCCATGACAATCACAGCCGCACCGTATTGACGAATCAGCCTTGCTTGTCGAAGAAAGTTATCAACCCCCTCTTTCATCGAAATCGAGTTAACAATCCCCTTACCCTGAATACATTTTAAGCCCGCCTCAATAATGTCCCACTTAGAGGAATCCACCATAATCGGCACACGAGAAATGTCAGGCTCTGAAGCAATAAGATTTAAGAAGCGTACCATGCACTCCTTCGACTCTAGCAAGCCTTCATCCATATTAATATCAATGACCTGAGCGCCTGCATTCACCTGATCCAAGGCAACTTCTAATGCCGTATCATAATCTTCTTCTTTAATTAAACGCTTAAAACGCAGTGAACCTGTGACATTGGTACGCTCACCAACATTAACAAACAAGCTATCTTTACCAATATTAAAAGGCTCTAAACCTGATAAGCGACATTGAACAGGAAGCTCAGGAATCTCACGCGGTTTCACATCAGCAACGGCTCTAGCAATCGCTGCAATATGATCAGGAGAAGACCCACAACAGCCCCCGACAATATTTAAGAAACCACTTTCTGCCCACTCGCGAATATGAGCCGCCATTTCATTGGGAAAAAGATCATATTCACCAAACTCATTAGGTAAACCTGCATTGGGATGCGCCGAAATACGCGTATTACAAATACTAGACAGATCTTTAACATATTGACGTAATAAATCAGGACCTAGTGCGCAGTTCAGACCAAAAGAAATCGGTTCTGCATGATTCAATGCATTATAAAATGCTTCGGTTGTTTGACCTGATAGCGTTCTCCCTGAGCGATCTGTGATCGTTCCTGAAATCATAATGGGATAACTCTCACCTATTTCATTAAATGCTTTTTTAACGGCAAAAACAGCGGCTTTAGCATTTAACGTATCAAAGATGGTTTCAATCATTATAATATCAGCCCCCCCTTCAATCAGTGCCTTGGTTGACTCAACATAAGCCTCAACCAACTCATCAAAACTGACATTACGAAAGCCAGGATCATTCACATCAGGTGAAATGCTGGCGGTACGGTTTGTTGGTCCCAATACTCCTGCAACATAACGTGGCTTTTCTGGGGTACTAAATTTCTTCGCTGACTCACTCGCTAACCGTGCCGCCTCTACATTAATTTCATAAGAGAGGTCTTCCATCTCATAATCTGCCATGGCAATACGAGTTGAATTAAATGTATTTGTTTCAAGAATATCCGCCCCAGCATTTAAGTATTCCTCATGAATACTTTGAATAATTTCTGGCTGAGATAATACTAATAAATCATTATTTCCCTTAACATCACAATGCCAATCAGCAAAACGTTCTCCACGATAATCCTCTTCTGTCAATTTATGACGTTGAATCATCGTCCCCATGGCACCATCAAGAACTAAAATACGTTGTTGAAGATTGCTAATTATTTGTTTTTTTAATGACATATCAATTCATACTGGCTATCTGAAAAAGAGGAGTTTAGCACAGGGATAATACAATGAGAGGGTCTTGTAGGTATTGTAGGTATTAATTTTCTGAGTTAGAGATTGTGAAAAAATGTTCTTGCAAAACTCTCACGGTATCTACCGCCTATCCTATTGATGAGAAACAAAGTAAGGAAAAGCAACTATATCTAAGCATACAAAATATAATTATAACAAGGTGATAAAGATGAATATAAAATGGTGGATGAAAATCCCAGCTAAGTTAATCCTTTCCAGAACGCCTATTGCGAGATCTTTTCTTAGAAAGTTTTCTATCTTCCGACACGGTGATATGGATAACTCAGCCTATGCTTTTGATGTTGTTAATAAACATTATCAAACAGCAAAACCTTGGCTTAAAAAAGATTTCACCGCGCTAGAACTCGGACCTGGTGACTCATTGTTGTCAGCATTAATTATTTCTGCATTAGGTGCGAAAAAAGTTTATTTAGTGGATGTAGGAGATATTGCCACCAAGGAGCTCACACCTTATACCAATGCGTTGCAATTTTTAGAAAAAAAGGGTTTTACTATCGATTTTATTAAGCCAAAAGCAAAATCTAGAGATGAGTTTTTTGAAAATATTGATATGAGTTATCTCACTAATGGCTTGGAGTCACTTCGTAATATTCCTGATGAGTCAATCGATTTTATTTGGTCACATGCTGTACTTGAACATGTACGATTACATGAATTCGATGATGTCATGGCAGAGCTACGTCGTATTCTAAAACCTGAGGGTGTTTGTTCTCATGTTATTGACCTAAAAGATCATTTTGAACAAAGTCTTAATAATTTGAGATTTTCAGATAAGACATGGGAGTCTCGTCTTTTTTCTACTTCTGGTTTCTATACTAATCGTATTCGTCATAATCAAATGATTGATAGTTTTGAGAATGTAGGTTTTAAAGTCAGCAATGAAAAGCGATACACTTGGGATGCACTGCCTGTTGCTAAGACTAATTTTACAAGACCTTACTCTGATTATGAGGATAAGAATTTGTTAATCAATGAGTTTGACATTACCTTGTTGAATACATAGATTTTGTTCTAAATTCAATTGAAAAGCTTAGAGATAGAATAACATGAGCTTACTCAATAAAGAGTAGCTTCGAGTGAGACTATCGTTTTGTCAAACTCGAAGCTGCTTTCTTTTTATTCATTGTGATGCAGTTTTTCTATTTCAATGAAGTCTTAATTACCACACTTACCCTCAACACCTTTACCACAATGAATAGATGCAAAAAAGTATTCAATCATCGAGTGACTTTGTAAAAAAAATCTCCAATTGGTGCTTAGTTAATAAGAAAACTCCATCACCACCTTGCTCAAAAGACTGCCATTCAAAGGGAACATCAGGATAATATTGCTGTAAGGCATATTGGCTATTACCCACCTCAACAACTAACACGCCCTGCTCACTCAAATAATTTACAGCTTGTGCTAACATCGTATGAACAATCGACAACCCATCATTACCCGCCGCCAAGCCCATTACAGGTTCACACTGACCCTCCTGACTCAAAGCTGACATATCTTCGGCATCAACATACGGTGGATTACTAACAATTAAATCATATTGCTTAGCGGGAATATGAGTAAATAAATCAGATTCAATGGTAGTGACATAATCAGCCAAGTGATGACGTTGAATATTTTTCTCAGCCACTTCAAGTGCTAAAGGTGATAAATCACTAATATCAACCTTAGACCCTGCAAAAGCATAAGCACAGGCAATACCAATACAGCCACTACCTGTACATAAATCCAGAATATGATGTGTTTCTTCAGGATCTAGCCAAGGCTCAAAACGTTGGGCAATCAATTCAGCAATAGGTGAGCGTGGTACCAACACATTATCATTAATATAAAATGGTAAACCTGCAAACCAACCTTCATTTAATAAGTAAGCGGCTGGTTTACGAGTACTAATACGTTGTTGGATTATTTCTTGCACCTCTTGGCGCTCACTCAATAATAGTCGTCCATCCCAATAGATTGCGGCGGTGTCAATCGGTAAATGTAAACAACGTAAAACGATATAAACCGCTTCATCAAGCGCATTGTCCATCCCATGTTCAAAGGCGAGATGAGACCGAGCAAATTCACTGGCTGCCCAGCGGATATAATCTTTAATGGTATAAAGTTCTACTAATTTGTGATTGCTTGTTTTATCTGTCACGTGTATCTCGTATCATTGTTGCGAAAGTTATTCTCATCCAAAGCACTCATTCTATCTTATTGGCAAAATAAATTATTATGCAAAAGTTCAAGGAAATTATAAAGGCTTACCCTTTTTACTTACTTCCACATCATCTCATCTCAAGGTTAATTTATAAACTAACTCGTATTGAAAGTGCTCATCTGCCCACGATTATACGCAAGTTTAGCAAAATATTTAATATCAACCTTAATGAAGCCAAGGTTCAGGATTTAAGTGAGTTCAAAACTTTTAATGCATTTTTTACCCGCGAATTAAAAGAAGGTCTTCGCCCGATTGATCAAACAAAACAGTCTTTGTGTTGCCCTGTCGATGGTACGATTAGCCAAGCATTGCCTATTAATGAAGGGGAAATATTCCAAGCGAAAGGGCAATCTTATACTGCGCTAGAGTTACTAGGTGGTGATAAAGCATTAAGTGACCCTTTTGCTAATGGCATGTTTACCACGATTTACCTCTCTCCTAGTGACTATCACCGTATTCACATGCCCTGTACTGGCAAGTTGACGCACCAAATTCATGTTCCTGGGCGACTATTTAGCGTCGCACCATTTACAGTGAATACAGTACCACGGTTATTTGCGAGAAATGAACGTGTCGTCAGCCTGTTTGATACTGAGTATGGTCGTATGGCAATGGTACTGGTGGGCGCTATCAATGTTGCCGCAATTGAAACGGTTTGGGATGGCTTAGTCACTCCACCACAAAGTCAATCGATCAATACAAAGACCTATCATGATCAAGATATTCAGCTCAATAAAGGAGAAGAAATGGGGCGTTTTAATATGGGGTCGACGATTGTGTTATTGATGGAATCGGCTGATTTTGAGTGGCAGATTGATAGTACAACAGGGACTAAGGTGCAATTAGGTCAAGGTTTGATGAAAAGTATTAAATAATACAGCCTGTCATGAATAAGACTCCTTTTAACTATTGCCCATTAGAATCGTTTAAATTATTAGCACATAGTGATCTCAAATCTTCTGATTAGATTTAAATCTATCTTTTGTAGAGATGGACTTCAGTTCATCAAAGTGTCATCAGCAAAAGATAGCATATACCATTGAAATTTAAATAAGTTTATTCTACCAATAATAAGAAAGCTGATTTAAACACAACACAATGAGGTCACATGAAGCTACTAAAAAATATAGTTATTTTATCTCTGCTCCTTTCAATCGTTGCTTATTTCTTTATTAAACCTGTCAGGGTGTTATTACCAGAGCTCACGGGGGTTCAATGCGTGGAAACATGGCTATGTATTGATGATTTATCCAAAATAGAAACGGCTAAAAAACTTTATACTCGTACATTAAATGATATTGAGTCAAAGCTCACACCCTTTAATAATAATCCTAAAATGATATTTTGCTCAACGAGCCATTGTTATGAAAAATTTGGTTTTTCAAGATCAAAAGTCAATGCCGTGGCTGATTTTGGAATGGTTATTGGTCCTGATGGCTGGAAACCCCATGAGATAAAACATGAGTTAGTCCATTACTGGCATTCTGAAAATTTTGGTATTATCAAAAGCTGGGTATCTCCCCTATGGATAAGAGAAGGCATGGCGTACTCATTGAGCGATAATCCAAAAGCGGTACTGAATGAACCCTTTGAAAGCTATCGAAAGGATTACAATTATACCTTTTCTCAATTTAAAGGCTTGGAGTTAAAGCTTGCTCTGAAAAATCAGAAGCTTCGGTATCATTAGCCATTCATTGACCAGCAAACGATGGCTAACCAAGGATACAATCCTCTGGTTGCCATCAAAGGTCAATAAAAATCGATCCTGTCTTTAGTGACCCTTTGAACGTTAATAATCCAATAGCTCTTGCAACTTCCCTTCATGCTCGAGCATCAGCAGTTCTTCTTCTCCACCAATATGTTGGTTATTAATGAATATTTGTGGGTAGTATTTGAGTCCACAACGTCGAGTCATTTCATCTTTTTCAAGTGGCATCAGATCAATCATATAATCAATATATTCGACATTGTTCTTATCCAAAAACTCTCGAACATTAACGCACTTATTACAACTGGTTGTACCATATATTTCTATTTTTGCGGGCATAGTTATTTGTCTCGTTAAACTTATTTAATGATAAAAAATAAAAATGTTTCATCATTATTCAATATATCTGTTTCCACAAAACAAAAAATTGAGATAGGGAGCATGGAAAACGACCTGACTTTGTGCAAAACCTAACTCATTAAACTCCTCAGCAACACGACTCTGGCATTGAATCTCAGTGGGATTCGTTGCTAGTTCAATGAGTGCAGAGAGAAGCCCTTTGATTTCACTTGGATTTACATTCTTCTGCAACAATTCAATCGATTCATTCAGTCTTAAGAGATTGACATTGACACCCTCATCTCCCGTACGAAAGCGACCAAGATCATTTTCAGTAATTTTCAGCTGCATGTCTTTAACAAACTGATCAAATGTTTCCTTGTTGGGCTTATTTAGAAAGAATTCAACCAGTGGCTCTTTATTCACCTTACTGATAAATGAAAGCATTGAGCCAGAGATAACAGGCTTTGCTTCCAATATATCCAAAAGAACGCTTAATGAGCTCGTTTTGAATGGAGATTGGATAGTGTACTGAATTTCATTATCGATCAGTTGAAATTCACGGCTGCCTTTAATAGGATGTTTCTGTACGAGCATTGAGGTCATAATATAATCAGTAGTTACTAGCTTGTTGCCATGGTATCAAAGGATGGAATCAGTGAACATCCTTTATTTATCTTTCAATAAGCTATTTTAAAGTATGAGTAGAAACACAACATTGTCATGTTCTACCCTTGTCACTTCTAAGGGGTAATACTGAGGTAACGACTAGGATGTACATCCATCACATTATCATTCCACCCTGTCACTTTTTTACTCACTAAATGCTTGGAAGTATAATGATAAATAGGAATAATAGGTGTTTCATTTAGCATAATAACTTCCGCTTTCTGCATTAACGCCTCACGCTTTGATGGCTCAGTTTCTACTGCGGCACCTTTGAGTAACTGATCATACTTTGCATTCTTCCAGCCTGAGGGATTCATCGTACCAATATCTGAGCGGAGTAAATCCAAAAAGGTCGAGGCATCATTATAATCTCCTATCCAGCTTGCTCGCATTAAATGAAATTGGCGCTGAGTTCGTGAATGCAAATAAACCTTCCACTCTTCATTACGCAACGTTGTTTTTACACCCAGTGTCTGTTTCCACATCGCTGCAATAGCAATAGCAATTTTCTTATGATTCTCACTAGTATTATAAAGTAGCTCAATTTCTACAGGATTTTCTTTAGAAAACCCTGCTTTAGCATACAGTTTCTTTGCTAAAGCCAAACGTTGTTTTGAGGACATTTTGCCCTCTTCAGTACTCACAACCTTATAATTATTCACCCCTGAAGGCACCCAGTTCAAAGTAGCAAACTCGCCTGCTTGGGTAATTTTTTCTGTTAAAATATTACGTCGAAGCGCCAAACTTAAAGCACGTCGCAAGGTAGGGTTATTAGTAAAAGGCGCTTTATCTAGATTCATTGCTAGATAATAAGTCCCCATATAAGGTGCATTATGAAAATTATCAGCAAGATTCTCTTTAATCCAATTCATTTGAGAAGAAGGCACATCTTCCGTTATATCCAGCTCTCCACTACGAAAACGCTTTAATTCAGCACCTTTATCTTCAATTGGAAAATAAACAACCGTATCAATAGAGACAGAATCAGCCGCATAAAAATGCGGATTCTTTGTTAGCTTAATATGTGAATGAGGTACCCATTCAGCCAGCTGATAAGCTCCATTAGACACCATTTTATTTGGTTTCATCCATTGCTTGCCGTGCTTATCAATAGTCTTTTTTGATAAGGGATAAGCCATATTGTGGGTTAATAAGCTAGGCAAATAGGGCACAGGATGCTCTAATGTAATCAACAAGGTATAATCATCACTCGCCGTAACACCTAGCTGATTAATATCTTTTATCTCTCCCTTGCTAATTCCCTTAGCGTGTTTAATCTGCCATAAAATAAAAGCATATTCCGATAAAGTTGCAGGGTTGACAGCACGTTTAAAAGCATAAACAAAATCATGTGCGGTAACAACACTACCATCAGACCAGTGACTATCCTTCCTAAGCTTGAAAGTCCAACGTAAACCATCATCACTTTGTTGCCATTCGCTTGCCACTCCTGCGCTTATTTTGCCATCCGCATCATCAACCACTAACCCTGTAAATAAATCACGTAAAATATTCGCCTCAGAAACCCCTGTAGACTTATGAAAATCTAACGTTTTTGGCTCAACGCCATTGCCTCTATTTAATGTCGTCGCTAGGCTTGATGACATCAATAATTGCATTAAAATAATCAATATCACATGACCGCTTTTATATCTCATTCGCTCTCCTTATTTGTTGATTTAAAATACACAAGTCTGGTCTTTATTACCAGATATCAAGAAACACTGCTGACTATCGATCTAAGTCCATAAAAAATTACTAAATATCAATATTAATGATTAGTCATTCTTAATCACACACCCGCTTGACAGAAAAACAACCCAATTTTTCTCAACTAACAAATTAATATTGATTTTATTATGAAAAATAAAATAAACAGAGCATTCGTGTCATTTTTTATAGAAGATTTTTTTATCTTTTATTTCTCTCTATTGGTCGCAGTAGGAGTAAGAAATTTCACCTATTTTCGATCAGAGTGGATGGATCATTTTATCCTATTCTTCCCGCTATTTCTCATATACGAAGTCATACTCTACATTTCTGGACTCAATGACAAGCATTTTATTGCTGGGAAGAAACAAGTCTTTGACAAGTTACTCCCTGCTCATGCTATCTCCCTATTGATCATGGCATTATATTTCTATATGGCATCCTATTTGGGTAATCATATTATTACGCCAAGAGCCAACCTTATTATATTCTCCATCCTACTTTTTGCTTTTATCTACCTATGGAAAGTTTATAAAAACAAATTACTTGGTAGCAATGATTATCAAGTGATATTAATTGGCGATGATAGTGAAATTGAGTCCTCATCAGATAGCGACAACCTGCTGGGCTTTAACATCACGAAAAAACTCGATATTCACAATACTATTGATCTTTATGCTCTGGCTTCAGGTGATAGGAAAATTGATGCCGTCATTGTCGATATTGATCATTATCCACATACTGAAGTACTCTATGATTTAGTCGCAAAAAACATCCAGATTGTTGACTTAATTACTCTCAAAGAAGAGCTTTCAGACCGTATTGACCTTGAAAAAGTTAGTGATAAGTGGTTGATAAAAAATCTAAAAATTAATGAAAGTGGCTTATCTAAGACGACTAAAAGAGCCTTTGACCTAATACTTGCTATACCCGTCACTATCATCTATATCACTGTCTTACCTATTCTCTACTTCTTAATTACCCGTGATGGCGGAACCGCTTTTTTTGAAATGCCACGAGTCGGTAAAGGTGGACAAGTTTTCCAATTACGCAAGTTTAGATCAATGTCACCTGATCACTTTGGTACGCTACAGATCATTGATCATGAAAAAGTCATAACAAAACTGGGTTATATCTTACGCAAAACAGGATTAGATGAGTTACCACAAGTCATGCATGTGATACGTGGGGAAATGTCGTTTATTGGACCACGTCCAGAGATACCTGAACTGGTTAAGAAATATAGTAAGGAAATCAAACATTATAATATGCGTCACTTAGTCACACCCGGTTTATCAGGTTGGGCGCAAGTAATGCAAGAAATAGCACCTCATCATAAGGCAGATAGCCAGCTAACTAGAGAAAAATTAGCCTATGACCTTTATTACATTAAAAATCATTCTGTTTTCTTATATATTATTATTGTTTTGAAAACACTAAAAAGCCTATTGAATCGAACGAATCACTAAGGCTCACTGAAGGTAGCACCATAAGAACATGATGCTACCTAGAGTCAAATTACAGCTTTGTATTCATATACTGATGCTTATGTGCATGAGCACCATTTGGATGACTATGAGTACGAGACTCAGTCATGTCATTAGCACCATGTGTATGAGCATTAGCATCTGAACTTCTATGCTTTGCCTTTTTAGGTCCCATTTGCTGACGAGTTGGAGCATTTCTAATCTTGTTAGGATTACAACTGTACTTATGTTTATGAGACACACTGCCATTAGGATGGTTATGTGTCACAGAGCGTGTACAACTATGTGGTGGGTGACGATGTGTATTTGCACTATTCGTCTTTCCAGCATTACCACCGTTTCCACTACAACTATAGCGATGCTTATGCGATACACTGCCGTTTGGATGGCTATGAGTTATAGAGTTAGTACACTTATTCTTAGGGTGTAAGTGACGATTAGCATCACCAGTATTTGCTTTAGTTGCGCGTACTGTAACAGGTGCGGCTCTTTGTACTGGTGCTCTTTTCTTTGCTTCAGCCGCTAAGAAACGCTTGTTGACCCAACCTGTAATACCTTGCCAGTTGATTTCAACCCATGTCGTACTACCAATTTTCTCTTCCTGTCCTGTAAGAAGAATGGCTGAGCCACCAGGTGGAATATGAGCAACAACTTCTGTTCCTGAACCTGCAGTAATGCGGAGGTTAAGTACATCACTTGGAGAAACACCAGTAACAGTAAATGTTCCGGCAAGAGCTATTGGGGAAATAGCAATAAAACTAAAAGCTAAAACAGAAGCACACAGTGCTTTTTTAAGCGGGGTTTGTCTAGACATAAGATTATCCTTTCTCTAATTTTAAAATTCAACGATAACACTGTCAATGATAGTCCATTGAAATTATAGATTCCAATTAGCACCTTAAAACTACTCCAAGTATCCCTTTTTAGGTCAACTCAAATTTTTGCTCCGAAAACACAGCTCCACATGAGAACTTAGGTATTTATTACAATCAGATACAACAAGATACGATCAAATTACAATCAAATTACAAGAATTAAAATACACCCAATCTGACTTCAGGTGCCATGCTTAAAAGCTTATGTAGCTTCTCCACTTAGAACATTGACTTAGGAGCAATGAGAACATCAAATGAGTTACTTTTCAAGCAAAAAATAGGTCAAATCAAAGAACAATTTATATTTATTAATAGAATGAGTGATTTTTTATACAAATAACAGTATAGATTACATTGATTTACCAAATATTAACTTTACACCACCTGAAGCAATATTTTAAACTGATTATTTATCAATAAGATAAAACATCTGCTATGAATTAAACCACTCATTCAAATAGACCACCTATTCACGTGACATAAACTTACCCGTCAGAGTGTTAATTTTTATAAATTCATTAGTATCTAAGTATTCAGGCACTTGGATTTCAAAACCAGTAGAAAGAGTCGCAGGTTTAGTACGACCTGCTGCTGTTGCACCCTTCAATTTAGGCGCGGTCTCTGTAATTTGTAAAATAACCGTTGCGGGTAGCTCAAGACCCAGCACATGACCATCCATTAACAATGCGGTTATTCCCTCTAAACCCTCACTAATATAACCTGATTGTTCTCCAACCATCTCAGGGCTAAGCTCATACTGACTATAATCACTCATGTCCATGAAGATATAATTATCACCATCCCGATAAGAAAACTGAACCGTAATCCGAGAACAATCGGCTTCTTTTAATAGGTCGTCCGTTTTATACGACTCATCAAGTTTCATTCCTGTTTTTAAGTTGTTAAAGCGAACTTTATATAAAGTTGATGCACCGCGTGACGAAGGGCTTCTTGATTCGACCGTTTTAACCACGTGAGGATCACCATTGATTTCAACAATCATCCCACGTTTTAAATCACCTGCTTTTGGCATTAGTTATACTCTCTATTAATATTGACTAGAGAGTATAATGATTTTGTCAGCTTAGCGTTTCTTTTTATAAGATTCTAAAGAACGTCGTGACTCTGGTGTGACAATATCATCAAGAGGACCTCTATAAACACCTGTTGCTCTAATTTCCTCCCTAATAACGGCTGTATTAACACGCCCATTAGACATCCTAGGTTGATGTCTCACCGCTCTACGAGCTTGTACTCGTGCCTGAGCATTCATTCTTCTGGGTTGTGCCTGACAAGCGTAGCGATGCTTGTGTGCGGCTTGTTGATACTGATGAGTATGTTGAACAGCGCGAGTACAGTTGGGTATGGCTGGATGTTGGTGCGCCCAAGATGCTGGCTTTTTCATCGGCTTTGTTGCTTGCTGAGGGCTAGCGACTGGAGCATGTTGCACAGCCTGTTGTTGCTGTTGTTTTCGTATGGCTTGCTGTCGTTGTATCTGTTGAGCTTTAACCTTGGCTACTTGTGCTTGTCGTGCCTGTTGTTGCTGTCTAAGCACTTGTTGTCTTCTTAGCATTTGTTGGTTTTTTATTTGTTGAGCCTTAACCTTGGCTATTTGTGCTTGTCGTGCTTGTTGTTGCTGTTTCAGTATCTGCTGTCTTCTTGCTAGCTGTTGACTTTGTACTTGTTGAGCCCTAACTTGTGCCGCCTTTGCTTGCCCTGCTTGTTGTTGCTGTTTCAGCACCTGCTGTCTTCGTGCTAGCTGTTGACTTTGTACTTGTTGGGCTCTAATTTGTGCCGCCTTTGCTTGCCCTGCCTGTTGTTGCTGTTTCAGCAGTTGTAGTCTTCTTGCAATTTGCTGATTTTGTAGCTGTTGAGCTTTCACTGCGGCGGCTTGTGCTTGTTGTTGCTGTCTCAGCTCTTGTTGTCTTCTTGTGATTTGCTGGTTTTGTGGCTGTTGAGCTGTCGCTTGTACTGCTGCGGGTATTTCTATCACTGGAGTCTCAGCACGTACTTGTGTTGGTTTCTGACAAGCATAACGATGCTTATGCTCTCGTTGTTGATACTTGTGATCATGTTGAATCGCATTAGTGCAATTGGGTATTGCTGGATGTTGGTGTGACGATGATGAAGGCGCTATCGGTCTTGAAACAAGTTGAGGTCTTACGGGTTGGTGATTAATCTCTGGGATGGGTACCGCTTGTTGTACTGGTGTCCTTGAAGGGTTCGTTACACTCTCTTTTTGTGGATACCCTTGAGTCACATTGCTCGTACTCCATACAGGTGCAGCCATTGATTTTTCATTGGTAGTCACTGGCTTGGCAGCAATCTGAATCTCAACTTGTGGTTGAGAATCTTGCTGGGGATGAGGTGTATCTTGCGCATGAGGATGACCACAGTTAATACGGTGTTTATGATACTTATGACCATTCAAATGGCTATGATTGGGATCTTTAGCACAGCCCTTAGGGAATTTATGCCCATGAAAAGTTTTTTTATTAGCATCATTATTTGCAATAGCGGGAACATATCCCATGATAATAATTAATGAAAGGGTTGAAATAGCCGTTTTAATATTCATATAAATAGTCATAAATAGGAGGTAGTTATCAATAATAGTAAAGAGTTTTGCCTTTTGCTTATTGTTGCATGAATAAGGAGGGTTAAGAGGGGCTGTGTATCAAATAAGTTCAATTACTTTTTTGCCAAAAACAATACTCCAGCAATAACCATTAACATACCTATTAAATGCGCCCAACCAAAATCCTCACCTAAAATAGTCACTGCCAACATCACAGTAAAAACAGGGCCGATAGTACCTGCAATACTGGTCTTAGTGCTACCAATACGAGAAATAGCCTCACTCAGCATAAAACTGGGAATTAATGTACTGACAATACCCAATAAAGCCGCAAAACCCCACGTGGTTAAATTAACATTTAAATCACTAAGATCATGATCAGTAAAGAAATATAGCAGAACAAAGAAGGTTGAAGACACCATAGCAATACTGGTGAAAATCAAACTACCTAAGCGCTGAATATAACCCTTACTAAAAATAACATAAATAGAAAAACTAAAAGCGGCTAAGGCAACCAAAGTGATACCTTTAGTCACTTGGGTACTGCTATCACCTGATTCAAACGCAAACAAAAAGCTCACACCTAAGTAGGTAAACAACAAAGAAACCCAAAGACGAAAGGTTATTTTTTCTCTAAAAAATAGCCAATTGAGTAAGGCGACCATCACAGGATAAGTAAATAAAGTGAGACGCTCAAGCTGCGCACTAATATGATTCAAACCTTCAAAATCTAAAATTGATGCTAAGAAATAACCCAAAAAACCGAGTAGCAAAATAGTAAAAATATCTTTAATCGTTAAATCGAACAAACTCGTTGTTGACTGACGTAGCGCCCACCATAAAACAATCAAATAAAGCGGCACAGCAATCAACATTCGCAAAGCCAATAAGGTTGCCGCATCCGTGCCTTGAGCAAAGGCTAGTTTAATAAAAATAGATTTCAGACCAAACATTGCTGCCCCAAGGACTGCTAGGATTATTCCTATTTTTTCTTCCCGCATTAATGAGAGCCTCAAGATAAATAATAAGGTATTGTGGCTTTATTCCTTTAAAATACAAACCTAAATCCCCCTAAACTATCATCACAAGGCAATAAGTATGATTCCAGCGAGCCAAACTCCAGTCAATGAATCCCATTACGATGGCTTAATGTCCAGTATGCGCCATGCACGTAATCGTTTGTTATTTTTTATCTTATTTTTAAGCTACATCTTTCTGGCTATTTTAGGCACAACAGACAAAATGCTGTTTATGCAAACACCGATTAACATGCCCTTGATTAATATTGAGCTTCCTTTGGTAGAATTTTATATTGTTATGCCGCTATTTTTATTGGTTTTATACTTTCATGTATTGTATACATTTCATTCCTATCGAATTTTTTTATTAGAAACAAAAGTAAATCATCCTGCTATTTTAAAAATACTCCCCATCGGTTTATACGAAGGTACATTACTAAAACGAGATCACTTCCACAGGTATGTGCGTTTTATTATGCGTTTATGTCTATATGTCCTCCCTGTATTAGTCCTCACTGCTTTTTGGTTTCGCTTTGCAGACTATCAAAGTTCAGTGATCAGCGGGTGGCATATTAGTACCATATATATTGCCGTCTTGTTAGGCTTTAATTTTCGAGGATTATTACTAGAGGAGACAGTAACATGAGTTATTTTTTTACTACTCGATTAGAAATTATTCTACAAAAAATCTCTCTCATGTCACAGTTTTTTAAAGAAAAGTTTAGATTGATCGTCTTGCTTAGTTTTATTTTCATTTTTATTGTAATAATTACAAGCTATCAGCTTTTAGTAGTATATCCTCTTTCTAAATCAGAGGTTAATCTAGACCAATTAAGGGCATTGCAAAAATTTGAAGAAATAATGGACAAAAAGTTAAAAAGTTACTTAAAAATTAGGCAATGGTTTTTACCTCGTATTACACTTTATAGTGAAATATTAGTACCCATTAATAAAGAAGAATTAGAAGTTTTACAAGAAATAAAGGCAGGTAAAAAAGATCAACCCTTATTGCTTTCTGTCACTATGCAAAATAAAAAAAACCGTAATTTTCGCTTAACTAGATTAGAACAGTGTATTCTGCCTAATATTAGTTTCAGGAAATCTCAATTTCAAGGTGCTTATTTGGATTCTGCCCAGCTTCAAGGTGCT